>CAYURA010000001.1:0-47731 GCA_964446775.1 uncultured Gammaproteobacteria bacterium
TCTAGCTGGTACATCTGATTGACACATATTATAACAAAATAATAATCTAATATTAAACTAGTTATTTAACTAGACTTTTTCCTGCTATTAAATAAACTAAAGTAATATTTTCTTCTCTCAGAGTTATAGTGACCAATTATGATAAAACCCCCAATTATCAGTCACTTTAATTTTAATAGTTATTGTTTGAGAACTAGTATAATAGTGATAAAGCACGTGGGGATCAGAATCATTAGGCCTATTATTTTGATTAACCAAATTCTGTTGACTACCATCACCCCAGTCAATGATTAGATCTCTTAATGGTTGTTGCTCCTTATCAATTGTGGTTGTGAAACTCAATTTGTATATCCCTGGACTAACTGTCAGTGGATTACTTAAAGAACTACCATTAACTTTAACGTTAGCTATCTTTGGCAAAATGTATTTCCAATATTTACTAAAAGTATCATCATTCTCCGTCTTATGACAATCACTAGTCGTACAATTTCCACCGTTATATATAGATTTGTAATAACTGCTTTTATCTGCTGGATCGTCACTGTCATAGCCTCGCTCTGACTTATAGCTATCATTCTCAAATAGATAACCTTCATATGAAGTAAGGAAGATGTTCTTTAAAATATTGTCAGCTTTAAAACTCAAGTCTTTAGTTTTTTCATATAAATATTTTCCGTCCCATAAAGGGATACAAGTTCCATTAACACTACCACAAGAGTTTTCATTAATAAAAGAATTAACAACGCTTTCTTCTTCGTCAAGGATACAATAAACATTGGGATTTAAGCTACAGTAACCAATATTTTTACAACCTTCTCCTCTGCACCCATAAGGCCTACCAGCAAAAGCTATCTGATTAATTTGATCAGAGTAGCGATTCCTCAGTTTAATACGTGGACTAGCAAAAATATTATAATTATCTGGAATAGTGGCTGCTCCAAAAGGGATTAATTCGCGATTACGGCCATAAGCAGTGAATTTAAATAAATCTCTCCTAGTGCACGGATTTGAATTTCCTAAACAAATTGGATCATCACAGGGAATTGACGTAAGTATAGAGCTAGTCTTATAACACCAACCCACATACTGATCATGACACAGGCCCCTACATATACCATCTTCTTGACAGCAGTCAAGCTGAAGATGGGTTTCACATATTTCACACTTTGCAATACATTCCTCTTTCTGGTAGTCACACTGATTACTTGTACCATAATAAGTATTTCCACTTCTAAAGAATAGAGGCGTTTCAAAAAGATATGCGCTGCTCTTACTAACTCGGTTAGCCCAAGCTTGATTATTACCAGCCGAATCAACTACCTGAGTAAAACGATTACAAGTTGGATAATATACCTTTTCAGGATCAGAAGAAGAAATAAGGCCTAATTCATCCTCTATAATAGTGGGATAATCTTTATCAAAAATTCTCACTGGCGGATTAGCATTCTTGCTCTCATCTAAATTAGTACAAAGAACGAGCTGATCATCCGCACAATTAGAATTATAGGGCTTCATGTAAAGCCCATTGTAAGGAGCCCAACCTTCATAATAGGTGATTTCACAAAGAGAGCCCTCTGCGGCTGGAATTATTTTTTTGGTAACTATCCGCTTACCTTCATAAGTAAGCATTTTATCAAGCCGAGGGACACACCAAGCACGATTATTTTCAACTTGTATTTGATTAACAATATAATAACCTTCAGGACAATGTATATTTGGCAAACCATACCAACTACAATCGCCTGTTATGCTTATGCCTGTTGGTCCAGGAAGTGGCCCTGTTTGCCAATCAGGATAACCATCAAACGGATGATTGCCATCACCATCATCCCAAAACTTATTAGCCGTCCTCTTTTCTACTAATTCAAAGTTGCCATTAGCTTCAGTACAATAGTTTAGTGGGAAAGCCCCTTGGTAGCCTATACTAGACCGACCTGACTTAAGACTGGCCGATATCTTATCAACTGGATACCAGAGAAGACAAACATTTTTGTTAGCTGGATCGTGTTCTAAACAATAGCCAAGCCAACCATCTTGTATCACCTTGCTGTTAACACTACTACAAGAAACAGAATCTTGACTCGGATACAGGCGACATTCTTTAGCTATATATTTCCCTCCCCCTACATCTAAAACTGGCTCAATATTAATGTCATCAAAATAGACATAACGCTCTTCAGCCCCACTCTCAGTTGAACTCGCTGAAAGAAAAATAACTATTTTATCAGCATGAATATCACCACTCCCATTAAACTTCATTATCTTTCTTTCCCAGCCCTGGTTAGAACTAAAGACTTCTCGAGCAATGGGGACTTCATCCTTATAATTATTTCCAATTTTATACCCATAAATCGAAACCTCAGCTTTAACTCCACTGTCTTTAGTGTTAACTAAGAAATTTAAATAATTTGCCGAGCTTGTGGGAATGGTAATCGGAGAATTAATTGAGTGGGGGACAATCCTGTGTCCTTGCATAACCTTTAAGTAGGCTCTGCCTTCAGCTGGATAATCTGTAGGGGCATTAGTTGGTGAATTAACAATAGAATCATATTGCAAACTAACATCAAAATTACAATCTTTCCAATCCTTAGTTTTACAATATAGACTAGGGCTGGCTTCTTCAAAATTAAAATGAGCCGTAGTATTTATTCCTACTTCCCCCATTCTTGATAAACTGTATTTATCAAGAACTGAATAACCAGTTAGTTTGCCTAAATTAGAATTATTTTCTGGAGTGACTATCTCATTATTTGCTTTAATAAAGTTAACACATTCTCCTTTATCATCTAAAACATTACACTCACCTACAGAATAACAAACTTTTTCCCCTGCTTCATCATAAGCATAAGTCTTACAATCTAACCAAGAGGCGCAAGTTCGATCAGGTCGGACTTTTAACAAAACATTAGAGTCACAATTACCATCTGTACAATTTACTGGTTTCTTGCCACTCGTGCTAGTAGCTGCATTATAATAGCCAGTAAGTGGTAGGAGTCCTTCACCGCCATTCATTATTCTTTCATTAAGGAGAATGCAACCATTTTTTTGATTAACTAGCCCATTGCACAAGCCTTTATCCTTATTAACCTGCTGCTTAAATTGATAGGCAATAATTGCTTTCTTTAAGACAATTTCATGATTTATATGCGCCCCATAGACAGTCACAGAACTATTATTTCGTGAATGGAAAATATATCGTTGTGTCGGAGTAGACGATGAAATAGTTAAATTAGGATTGCTAGTTCCCAAATAATTATCATCTTGGAGCACAGAGACGCCTGATGATTCAACCCAAACATCATATGCTAATGAAGTTTCTGTAGTGTTGACTGAGAAAATATATAATGAATTTGGTTCTATTCCAACTTCTTGGTAGCTGCCACTGCCAGACCCGATCCAAGCATTGCTATTATTTTCATAACTAGGATCTATAATTAAATTACTAGAAAAAGAACTAATTGGATCAATATATTCAGAACAGCCAGACTGAACATCTTCACAAACAGCCACTGACTCACTAGGTACTGGCACCTGTCTACCTCCACCACCATAACCAAAGGTCTCAAAATATGATACTGGACAATCATAATCATTATTATCCATTATGCAAGGTCGATTACCAGGACAGTCATCAGCACTAGTACAAATTTTAGTGCCTAATTCATTAGTATCAATTTTACCATTATTATTTATATCGCATCTTAAAACTGGGGCCTTATACCAATTCTTACCCGGTGTTTCTGGATCATTACTATTCCTATAGGTACAAAGATTAGTACCTGGTTTTTTGAAATAGCTAACCCCACCACCATCAAAATCGTTCCAAGCTTCACAACCATCATCAACATAATCACAAATAATCGAATCGTATTTATTAGGGTTATTGAGCTTATAAACATCTGACCAATTTAAATTATGAGCCGAATCTACTGCTTGACCTAAAAGAGAACAGCCTAAATCAGCACTATTACACATCTTGGTTTTATCATAAACGGCATAAATGAAACGATCTCCCTCCACTTTAATACAGCCTGGCTCATCAGCTTCACAAACCTTGTCATCATCAGCATCTTTCCAAATATTAGCTTTGAAACTATCATAATTTGCGGTATCAATCATCTTCTCACAACCGACTGATGAGTTCTGACAAAGTTTAGTAAACTGTCTTAAATAATGAGGAACCTGATTCCTATCAAGGTAGGCTGAACAACCTAAGTTATAGTCTGAGCCTTGATAGCGATCCAAAATATCGTAATAGCAAATATTTGGCACCTGACTAGTTCCCCTAATTAGATAATAGCGATCAGTAATTTCAGTTAAGATTAAATTATCTATATAGAAATCATTATCAGCTTTAATAATTAAAGCTTCCTCAGCATTAACTGAATGATCTAACTCAGCTAAATTAAGCTCAAAGCTTCGCCACTCTTTATCGCCACGAACAACAAAAGTATTACTAACACCAGCCATAAAATATGATGTTGATGATGTTGCCAATTCACTAGAGTTCGAGAAAGCAATAGAAACATTAGTATTTGTTGCGGCACTAGCGGTAAACTTTAAAGTATATGATTTACCTGTTTGAACACTATAAGCAACTTCTTTCTTAATATAAGATGGTGGTGTCGTCGATGCATTAGCCTGATTAATTAAACGATTTAACTGAACAATAGGCGAAGGGTTTAGGTTAGGAACAGGACTATTAGCTCCTTTATCATACATCATTGATTGACCATTATTAGAATTGGCAACTGGAGAGTGGAGTGGTTTATCACCGTAACCATCCTCCCAGCCCTCTAGCCCATAATCAAAACTGTTAGCAAATATTAAACGGGTATTATTTCCTAAACTACCATTATATTCACGGCAGCCATTATCAAGCGCCTGACAACTTGTACTTTCGCTAGGAATTGCTTGATATAAACAAGCTTGATGATAATCACTCCATTCACCTCCATTCTTACAAACATAACACTGCAACCTAGTTGCATCCCAATGACCGTCAACGTCATTGCAGTCATTATTACTAATAATAGTTCGATCAATATTATTTTCACTCAAACGATAACTATAACAATCTTCAGAACAAGTAACAGTATGAGCTGTTAAACGATATGCTATATCTCCTTCCTTATTATAATATTCTCGACAATCAGGGTTAAACCCTGGATCACTTGGGGTCAGGTTAAAAGAAATGTTATTACAAGTACCTGAATCATCATTAGTAGAGAAGGGAGTTCCAGAAGCATTTGTCTTTAAAGTCACTGATTTCAACTGATAGCCACTCTCTTCTGTCCCCACCCAGTGATAGAACTCATCGCATTCATTACCTGGCTTAATACATTGTTTAAGTTGACTATAATAGGCCCGAGTTTCCCCTCCGCCAGCCACTTCATCTAAATTAGTGAACTCACTACAACCAACAGCTAATGCCCCACAAGACTGACTATTTTTTGGTATCATTTTTTCTGCCTGTGGAGAATAGAAATAGTTATCTCGAGAAATATAAAGATTATAGCCATCACAATTAGCATCACAATAATCGGTAGTAATAGTCTTAGCTGCCACTGAAAAACCAGTACGTACTTGTGTGTAATGGTTACAACCGGCTTCATCAATATTACATTGGCGAACATAATTATTACAAACAAGTGGTGCATTTATTTTCAAACGATAATCAGGCTTACTAGAATTAGGATCCTCATAACATGTATTCCATAAATATTTAGGAATTAACTTTTCATATATTTTAGACGTACCATAAGCTGAAAAACCAGAATCATAGGAATTCATTTCTAGTTTTAGATTTTTAACCGCAAACTCGGTTGCTCCAGCTGATTCATTATGAGCCGAAATAAGAAAAGCTAACTCTGATAAGGGTTTTTCACTCAAATCCCTAGTAACACTCAAATGTTGCCAATCACTGCTTGTCCCTACCTGCGCAGCAGCTAGATAATCATCCCCTAGAACAGCCCTTACTTGACTCCCTGTCTTTAAATAGACGTCAGCACTTAAAGTATAAGTTTCACCAGAGTCAATATTTAAATCAGCGGGAACTAAGGGGGTTATATTATTAGAATAAAGAGAGGTTGTCGAAGCTGTAGAACTAGCTAAAATGGCCTTCCCTGTAAAATTATTGTTTAATTCACTAGAGTCAATGATCTCAGCTGTACCAGTCGCTCCTGGAGACCAAACAGTCCAATAATTATTGATCCTACCCGATGTAGACTTATCACCTATCTCATCAGCGGCAAAATCAGCTCCCATAATTAAATTAACCTTAGATCCTTGCTGTACCCTCATAAGTTCATGACAGCCCTCAGAGTCAGCTGAACAATTTCCTAATTTATCATTAAAGTAGGGGTTAAAGAAAGGATTAGCAGACCAAGTTATTTGACCAGTGCTTGTACTATAGCTACCATGGGTAGAATAGCGCTGACAGCCAACCGAATCAGCACTACAACCGCTATAATCAAGAGTATTTTCTAAATAGGAAACCTTCTTGCCATCAGCATCATAGAAGGAGCTACAAGTATTATTAATTGGTTCACAAGTAGGAGAGTTAAAATTCCAAGTGCTTTGCTCAGATAGACAATAGCCATAAGTTTCACAGCTGCCATCAGCATTCTCATTAATACAAGTTTTCTCATCTCCGCAATAGTCTTCTGCTCTAGTAATTGATATTTCATCACGCACAGCCTTATCTTCATAATAACTAGGAATAACATTAATATTTAAAAGCTGTGAACTAAAACCCTGAGCAGAACAATAGTTAAGTGGCGCTTTTAGCACCCAATCTGGGTCAACTAAACCTCGACACCAACCTTGATCAGCTACACTAAAGCCAGAACTATAGGAATTATGTTCATCATGAGCGCTAAAGCAAGATACCAAGTCCATTAGGGTAGCTTTTTTATTATTAGAAGCTGCTATCTCCCAAGTTAGAGGAACTATACGATATTTTCTCAGAATTTGAATATTTCTTAAATTATAGGTACCCTCTGAAAAGTCAGTTGTAAATTGCCAATCAGCATGCAAACTACCTTGCTTCATTGCCTCAGCTACAGTTAATTTATCAATTGCTCCTTGCATAAAACGATCATCAATTACGCATTCAGTTGGTCCTGGATTTTTTCGATCCCGACAAGCATTTAAAGATGCTAGAATATCGTAATCGCCTTTAATACTAAAATCAGGCTCAATAATCTTAGCTAAACTCTCTACAACCTTTCCTTCGCCATAGCGTATTTGAGGATCATAATCAGGATTTTTAAAGTCATTAGCATTAGAAGTACTTTTAATAACATCCTTACCTAAATTACTCATTTGTGTATTAAAGAAACTAATTGCTAATTGGTTTAAGAAGACATTAGCTGCATCAATTAAGGCATCACCAGTAAATTGTCCCATATTATTAATATACCCTTGCTCAGTCATCTCAAGTTTTCTTTGAGGATCTTTTGGTGTTCCGATCATGTTCCCAGCAATATCTCTTAAATCTAAATACCCATCATCAGCAATTAATTTCTTGTCAAATTCTTTTATAGCTTTCTCTTCATTCTGTTTTTGACCAACACTCATTTGATAGAAAATACCCAAATCATTTGAATTTGGATTAAAAATATTTGAAAACTTTTGTAAAAAATGAGGGTCAGTATAATATTCATGTTGGCGTTTATATTCATCTTCCCAATTCTTCACCATCTCTGAAGCTACGCAATTAGGTGCTTGTGGCCTTTGATTGTCTACTAAATTTAAAGCAATTCTTAACTTAAAATCTATAGATGAAGGTTCACAAAGCAATGGCGCTAAAGGAGATTCAGCTACTTGAACTGATTGAGTCACTCCATCTCCACCAGTCATAACCCCACTACATTGCATTAATTCATCATAGCAAGATTTTTCAATATCAAGGGGGAGCCAAATATCCAAACATTCATTAAAGCAAGCTCCATATAATATGAAATCTGGTATTTTATCACATTTAGAAAAACACGCGTCTTGTTCATCGGCCTTCCTTTCAGGACAAGCATCATAAGCCTTCTTACACTGCTCGTTCTGTTTAGTCCCCTTTCCATCAGTTTTAAAATCAGCATTATTCCAATTTTTAACAGCTGATTCTAAAAAATCACCAGCGGCTTCATCACCTATTTTACCTAAATAGGTGCCCCAATCTTCAGTCACAAATAATGGTTTTTGGCCCTTACCACCAGAGCCAATCCATTTAGCGCTATCATAAGCAATTTTATTCATCGCCTTTCTAATTGCAGTTTGAAGCGCAGCTGCACCACCTTTTTCATAGGCTTTTTTTGCAAAATCAGTAATTGGTTTTAGAATATTGGCAATCCCTTGATTAACGTCTTGTGCATAAACAACTCGTGGTATAAGTAAAGAAAAAGAAAATGAAAAAACTAAAATAAGTAGGAATAGAAAGGCTCGATATCTTAAGCGAGCTTGATTAAATTTAGAGCGCTTAGGCATAGTTTTTCTTAGATAAATAAAGATGAAGATTACTCTTCAGATGGATCTATTGATAATTCTTTTGGTAACTGTGATTCATTTAAACCCTCTCTATAAATCACCAACAGTTCTTCGTCACTTAAATTATTTATTAAATTGGTATCGATTCCACTAGTAATCAGTAGTGCTCTAATATTTTGAACATTAGCCTCACCACTAAGCAGAGTCATCATTACTTCCTCTAATTCATCGGGCGTATCTGAAGACAGCTCAGAAATTTCTGGAACAAGAACAATGCTATCTTGAGGTTTCTTTACTATTTCAATCTCATTGCTACAATCTTGTCCCTCAGGACATAGTGGATCCGTCCCAGTTCTTACCTCATCATAATCACTAATGCCATCGCCATCAGTATCAACTAAATAAGGAGAAGTATGGTAAATGTTCATTTCTTCGGCATCAGTTAAGCCATCGCCATCAGTATCTAGATTGCCATCAGCATGCAAACTCGCTAATTGCTGAAACTCATCAATATGGCTAGCAAAATCTTTAGGTTTTTTATCTCCATAATCAAAGACACTAACTAAACGATAATTAATTTGCCAGAACCATAAGAATAGAATTGAAATACTAAGGAAAACCATGAAAATAAAAGCATTCTTCTGTTTTTTAGGTAAACTTTTCAAGAAAGAAGAACGAGGCTCTTTTTGCCTAGACTCATTATCATTATTATTTAGAGGCATAAACTAAAATATATAGACGAAAAAAATAAATTCATCATTGTCTAAATTATAACACAAAATCACTAAGCGCCGCAACTAAATGCAACCAATTGATTAATGATAAATTTTCTGCTCTTGATTTTAAATCTATTCCAGCTGTTTTAAAAGATTGATCAATCAAACTCGCTTCACATTTAAGACCAGCTATCAAATTATTTTTCAACATTTTTCTCTTAGCACTAAATCCAATCCGAGCAAATCTAAAAAATGTTTTTGCTTGCTCTAAGTCTTCTTTATTGGGACTACTCTTTTCATTAACAAAACGCAAAATAGCGCTATCTACTTTAGGGGCTGGCCAAAAATCAGAGGCTTTAACAGTTCTGATAATCTCCACTTGACCGTAATAGGCGAGGGAAAGAGAGAGTAAAGACATATCTGGTTCACGCCTAAGGCAACGCTCGGCTACTTCTTTTTGTAGCATTAATACTAAAGACTTTGGTGGTTTAATACTAGAAAGGAAAGTCCTTAAAAAAATAGAGCTAATATTATAAGGCAGATTGGCCACCACTTGATAGCTTTCATTATTTTTAAAATAATCACTAGGATTAAGTTTCAATATATCTTGATTAACTATTTCTACATTAGTAACATTTTGCGAATCTATTGCTAAACTTAAAATACTAGCTAAAGTATCGTCTAACTCTACCGCTACCACTCGCTTCGCTTTCAAAGCTAAACGAGCAGTTAAAAAACCTAAGCCAGGACCCACCTCTAAGATTGAGTCTTCCTTATTTAAATTAGCTGCTTTAATAATCGCTTCATAGATACCAGAGTTAATAAGGAAATTTTGCCCTTTGCTACGAGCTGGGGAGATATCATACAAGCGACATAATTCTTTAGTTTGTTTAGCAATATCTAGCATAGATTAAACCACAAAATTAATTAATTTATCAGGGATAAAAATTGTTTTCTTAATCTCCTGACCTGCTAACCACTTAATCGCTATTTCTTTAGCTTTAGTTATTACTTCTGATTCCAAAACATCTGCATCTAAAACTAACTGAGCTCTTAACTTCCCATTTACTTGAATCACATAATTAATAGTTTCCGCTTTTATCAACTCAGGATTATAATCGGGCCAAGAAGATTGGAAGATACTATTTGCTTCCCCTAAACGATGCCAAATATCTTCAGCTAAATGAGGAGCAAACGGAGCTAAAATTTGCGCTAATTTTTTTGCCTGTTCTAAAGAAATTGCTAAAACTTGATGAACTTTGAAATAGTCATTTAATTGATTAACTAAAATCATCATTGCTGACACTGCAGTATTAAAATGAAAATCTTCAATATCTTCCGTCACTTTTTTAATTGTTTTGTGTAACAAGGACAAGCTAAACCGATCTTCTCTAACTGCTGATTTATTAGATAAAAATAGAGAATTTAATTTATCTAAAAATTTTCTTGAACCAATTAAACTCTTAACATTCCAAGCTGCTGCTTGATCAAAAGGACCCATAAACATGACATAGATTCTTAAAGCATCAGCTCCATAGAGCTCAATCATATCATCAGGATTAATCACATTGCCCCAGCGCTTACTCATCTTGCGTCCATCTTGACCCATTACTAGGCCAACATGGCGTAATTTCTTAAACGGTTCAAGCTGACTAACAATGCCAATATCATATAAAAACTTATGCCAAAAACGGGCGTAAATCAAATGTCTAGTAGCATGTTCAGCTCCACCAACATAAAGATCAACTGGCGACCAATATTTCTCTCTATCTCTAGCCACTAATTCCTGTTCATTTTGGGGATCCATATATCGCAAATAATACCAACAAGATCCTCCCCATTGTGGCATAGTATTTGTCTCCCTTTTAGCTGGCCCTCCACATTGAGGACAAATTGTATTAACCCAATCACTAATAGTGGCAAGCGGTGATTCTCCAGTTCCAGACGGTTGATAGCTCTCAACTGGTGGTAGTATAACTGGCAAATCTTTTTCAGGCACTGCTACAACTCCACATTTTTTACAATGAACTAAGGGAATTGGTTCACCCCAATAGCGTTGACGTGAATAGACCCAATCTTTTAATTTATAATTAACCTTTCTGCGTCCTAATTTTTTTTCTTCTAAACAGAGCATCATTTTTTCTCTAGCTTCAAGACTAGGTAAGCCAGAAAAATGTGCCGAATTGATTAAAACTCCATCATCTGTATAGACGCTTTCAATCTCTGTGGAACACGCTACATTCTCACTAATCACCTGTTTCACCTCTAGCTGATATTTCTTAGCAAATTGCCAATCCCGCTCATCATGAGCTGGAACAGCCATCACCGCCCCAGTGCCATAAGATTTTAAAACATAGTCAGCCACATAGACAGGAATCTTCTCTTGATTAAAAGGATTAAGAGCTACAACACCATCTAAAATAATACCTGTTTTTTCTTTATTTAACTCTCCTCTCTCTAAATCACTTTTATGCTTTGCTAGATCAAGATACTGACTCAATTCTGGCCAATTTTGAATTTGATCTTTTAGTTTTAATACTAATTGATGCTCAGGAGCTAAGACCAAATAGCTACAACCATAAATAGTGTCTAAACGAGTTGTAAAAACGGTAATTTTATCTTCAAGATTATTTAAATGAAAATCAATTTCCGCTCCTTCACTCCTGCCAATCCAATTCCGTTGCATATCTTTAATTGACTCCTCCCACTCAGTTAAATCATCTAAGTCAGCTAACAATCTATCAGCATAATCAGTTATTTTTAAAACCCATTGTCTTAGTGGCCTTTGTTCGATTACACTACCACAACGCTCGCAAAGACCATTTTCTAGATCTTCATTAGCTAAGCCCGTAGAACATGAAGGACACCAATTAATAGGCGCAAATGATTCATAGGCCAAACCTTTCTTCCACATTTGTAAAAAAATCCATTGTGTCCATTTATAGTATTTTGGGTCAGTAGTATCTAACTCTCGACTCCAGTCATAGGAAAAACCTAATAAATCTAGTTGTTGTCTATACCTAATAATGTTTTTTTCAACTGCTATTTTAGGATGAACCTTGTTCTTTAAAGCATAATTTTCTGCTGGTAAACCAAAGGCATCCCAACCCATTGGATGCAAAACATTATAACCCTGCATCATTTTCATACGACTAATAATGTCAGTAGCGATATAGCCTTTAGGGTGACCGACATGCAAGCCTTCGCCTGACGGATAAGGGAACATATCTAAAATATATTGCTTCGGCTTTTTATCATCTTCAATAACATGATATAGGTTGATATCTTGCCAATATTTTTGCCATTTTTTTTCTAAAGAGAGATGTTGATACATAAAATAATAGATTATAGTTCCAAGCCGATTGGCGCATGATCCGAACCCTGCACTTGATCAAGGATATAGGCTTTTTTAAGCTGATTTTGTAATTTAATTGATACTACAAAGTAGTCAATCCGCCAGCCAATATTCCTTGTTTTAGCAGCCGTCCTAAAACTCCACCAGCTATACTGTACTCTATCACTATTAATTAGACGGAAGCTATCTAAATAACCATGTGATAATAGTTTACTAAACCACGTTCTTTCTTCTGGAGTAAATCCAGCATTGCCTTCATTTTCTACAGGACGAGCTAAGTCAATTTCATTATGAGCGACGTTAAAATCACCAGTAATAATAACTGGTTTATTTTTTTCTAACTTCAAAATATATTTTAATAAAGCATCATTAAATGATTGCTTATACCCGAGTCGCGATAATTCTTGATTAGCATTGGGGAAATAGACATTTAAAAGATAATATTCTTTTAATTCCAAGGTTTGTATTCTTCCCTCAATATCATATTGCTCAAGAGCTAAACCATTGCTTATATTAATAATGTCCACTTCTTCTTTAATTAAAATAGCGGTACCACTATAACCAGGTCTTTTAGCTCCATGCCAATAATTACGATAGCCTGGAATATTAATTTTTAAATCTTCTCTTTTCTGATCATCTATTTTAATCTCTTGTAAGCAAACAATATCTGCTTTTTGCGTAATTAGAAAGTCGAAAAAATTTTTCCTTAAAACTGCTCTTATCCCATTAATATTCCAAGAAATTATTTTCATAAAGCTTATCTCAATTTATAGTCGTATTAGTATTAATAGCCACAAAAAACTGAATATGTTATAATATATTTAATTAAGTAATAAACTAAGTATAAGATAAATATTATCTTTTTTCAACTAACCATATGAGTTTAGAAGAACGGGTAAACTATTTAAAATTAAAAGAAAAACATAAACGAAAATTGAAACCCTGGTATAAAAAATGGTGGGGCTTAATTTTAATTGCGGTCTTTGTTTTGATTATTTCTGGCTTGATCGCTTCTGGCATTTATCTTGTTAAAGAGGTTAAAAGAATTCAAGCAGGAAACCTGGATATTGAAACTCAAAAAGAACTAGATAGAATTACTCAAGCAATTGATGGGACTAGTGAACATTTCAGTTTAGGGCCGATCAACGCGCCAATAAAAATTATGGCGTTTCTTGATTATTCTTGTCCTCACTGCAATGAAGCAATGGCAACTATACATAATTTAAACAAAAAATATCCCACTGAAGTTCGTATCAGTATAAGAGACTATCCAGCCCTAAGGATGGCTTCAATTAATCAGGCATTGGCCGCACACTGTGCTGGCGAACAAAATAATTTCTGGCAAATGAGTGATAGTTTATTCGAAAACCAAGATATTCTAATTAATTTAAACGAAAGTAATATTGATTTAGAATTAAAAAATATTGCTAAGGGACTAAAACTAGATGAAGCTCAATTTGAGGATTGCTTAAAGAACAAAAAATATCTCTATCGCTTAAATGATAATTTCGCAGATGCAGAGTTTTTAGATGTTAAGGGAACCCCTACTTGGTTTATCAATCGTTATAAAATAACAGGCTATTATCCTGAGGAGAACTTTGTTAATCTAATTGAAGGCCTTTTAGCTCTATAGTATGATTAGCTTTCGTATTCATGGTCGAGGTGGACAAGGAGCAATTGCTGCTTCTGAGTTAATTGCCTTGGCTGCTTTTCACCAAGGTTTCTATGCTCAATCATTGCCTTTCTTTGGAGTTGAGAGAAGCGGAGCTCCAGTTCAAGCTTATGTCCGCATCAGTGACAGAGCAATTATTACTCACTCACAAGTCAAGGAGCCTGATTATTTGATTATTCAGGATGATACTTTAATTGCTGTTAAAGATGTTTACTTAGGACTGAATCCAAAAACTAAAATATTAATCAATAGTCAAGAAACCAGTGAAATTTTAAGAAAAAAAATCCGTTTGAAAATAAAAAATAACGACATTCTGACGGTTAATGCAAGTCAAATTGCTCTAAATATTATGAGAAGAAATATTATTAACACTTCTCTTCTCGGTGCTTTTTCAGCTCATTATAATTTACTTAGTAAAGAAAATTGTCAACAAGCAATTATAGATAAATTTAGCAAAAAAGGCCGTGGCACTGTTAAACTAAATCAAAAAATATTTCTTTTCACTTATGATCTCTGCCAAAAAAATGCCAATAACTAAGCGCCCCCTAACTAAAGCTGGTTCTGCCCAAGAGAATAAAACTGGATCTTGGCGAAAAGAACATCCAGTAGTTGATAAAAATAAATGTATTTCTTGCTCTTTATGCGCTAAACTTTGTCCCGACAATTGTATTTACATGCGTGAAACAAAAAAAGGTCACCTCATTGCTGAGCCCAATTTAGACTATTGTAAAGGCTGTGGCATTTGTGCTGAAGAATGCCCCGTCAAAGCGATTAGAATGGTCAAAGATTAAAATATTATGCCCTTAAAAAGGAATAAACAATTCATCAGCGGCTCTCAAGCAATTGCTCAAACTATTAAGGAACTCCAAGTAGACGTAATTTCTGCTTACCCAATTACTCCACAAACTCATATATTGGAAGAGTTAGCTCAGTTTAAAGAGGATCATCAAGCTGATTATGAATATATCCGGGCTGAAAGTGAATTTGCGGCTGCTTCTATTATACTCGGTGCTAGTGCTGCTGGTGGTCGCACTTATAGCGCCACTAGCTCCCAGGGAGTCCTGCTTATGATGGAAGTTTTATTCAATGCTTCGGGACTAAGATTACCCCTAGTAATGACTGTTGCTAATCGAGCTTTAAGCGCACCTATTAATATTTTTAATGATCACAGCGATGCCATGGCTATGAGAGACTCAGGTTGGCTAATGTTCTTTGCTGAAAATCATCAAGAAGCTATTGATTTACATATTATTGCCTATAAAATAGCTGAAAGTTTAGAATTACCAGTAGCTATAAATGTTGATGGTTTTATTATCACTCATGCCTATCAAGAAGCCTTTATTCCTAATAGGAAAATCATTGAATCATATCTACCAAAATACAAACCTATTCCTAACAGTTATTTAGACTCAAATAGGCCTGTTAGTTTAGGAGGATACTATGATTCCGTGCATTATCAAAAAACTCGCCAAGAATTAAGCAAAGATATCCAAAAATCACAGAAAAAAGTCAGTCAAGAATTTAAAGCCTGGCAAAAAATATGGCCAACTAAAAAAGCCCTTAAGTCAACTTATGATGATGGCTTAATTGAATATTGTGGCCCTAAAAAGCCAAAAGCTATTCTCATTGCTCTTGGCTCTCTTTGTGGGACGATTAAAGAAGCCATTAAGAGCGAGACTAACGTAGGTATAATTAAGATTAGAAGTTTTAGACCATTTCCAAAAGATAGTTTAAATAAAATTATTCCAATTAATTGTCAGCTGTATATTTTAGAAAAAACTATAGCCATTGGTAGTTTTGGACCACTATATCAAGAAGTGATTTCTAGTCTTAATCATTTTAAAGGCAAAGCTACTAATTATATATTAGGCTTAGGTGGTCAAGATATTAATGAAACAGATATTTTGAATATTATTAAGGCTAATAGAAGCTAGATCTAGCTTAAGCCAAAAGTTTATGAAAAAAAGCCATTGGAAGAAACAATTTACCATATTCATTGCTTTATTCTTGTTTTCTTTTATATTCTCTTTTAATTTAGCTCAGGGTGAGTTATTGCCTAGTGTCAAAAATCCAATTGTATTTCAAGCCCAAACTACCATTCCTGGTGTTTTTACAAAAGGTGAAAAAATTCCAATAAAAAAACAAGATACCAGTTTTATTGCAGATATGATTAAGAATTTCTATAGTTACGGTATTGGCATCGCTGGCATATTGGCCGCTATTATGTTGATGGCTGGTGGACTTGTTTGGCTAACTTCAGCTGGCAGCAGTGACAAAATTTCCCAGGCTAAGAATCTCATGTCTGGCAGTATTGTTGGCCTAGCATTACTCTTTAGTTCCTGGATAATGCTCAGAACTATTAATCCAGCTTTAGTAGATTTCAGGATAACAAGTATTCATACGATCGAAAAAGTTACAAGGGGTTGTTGTGAATATAATAATAAAGCTGAAAGCATGGCTACTAAGGATTGTAAATCACAAAATGGAAAATTTTTTGCACCTGATGACCAAGGTTTTTATAGTCCATATAAAGGGAAATGCTCATTAAATAAAGTTTCTTGTAATATTGGCACTAGTCCGTATACTGAGAATGTTTATCTTTGTTTTGAATCTGATTTAAAAGTAGCACCTGGAAATAACCTTGGACAAGAACTTAAACCTGGAAGGTGCGCTAATTATAAGGAATGTGATAATGTTTTTACTAGTTGTCTTGATGTTGAAGATGGTAAACCTTGCAAAGACGCAAAAGGCAGACTAGCAGTGGTAAATAGTTATTGCTTCAACATGATGTGTTATTTAGGGCATGGGAAAGAAGGCGAGCCTTGCGGTCAAAAAGGTGGCAGCTGTATCGCCACTTCTAAGTGTAAAGATTTGGGGTTGCCAGGTGACTATGATAACGATTCCGGTGGTCGGATATGTGAAAATAGTAGCTTAAAGTGTTGTTACAAAGTTAACAAGTAAATTAAATGTCTGTGAGCTACCAGAGCAATCTCACTCCAGGCCATAATGCTTGTAGTGGTTGTGGACAATTAAGCGCAGTTCAAGCAGTTATGCGAGGACTAACAAAAGATACTATCCTGGTAAGTTCAACTGGTTGTTTAGAGGTAACTACCACTGCTCACCCTCAAAGTGCTTGGAATTTGGCCTGGTTCCATTCTCTATTTGAAAATGCTGCTCCAGTAGCTAGTGGCATCAAAGCGATGTTAAATAAAAAAAAGAAAAAAACTAAAGTTGTGGTCCAAGCTGGAGATGGAGCTACTTTTGACATTGGACTAGGTTTACTTAGTGGCCTTTGGGAAAGAAATGATGAGGTGCTATATATTTGTTATGACACTGAAGTCTATTCCAACACTGGCATTCAGGCTTCTGGAGCCACTCCTTTTGGTGCTAGCACTAAAACTAATCCGGGTAGCAATAAACAAATGAAGAAAGATATGATAGCAATCGCTTTAGCTCATAAATTAAATTATGTCGCTCAAAGTAGCGCTGGTTTTCCTGATGATATTACTAGAAAGATTAAAAAAGCCTTAAGTGCTACTGGCCCAAGTTACATCCAAATATTAGCTCCATGTGTTCCTGGCTGGGGTATACAAACTAATGAAAGCATTAAAGCAGCTAAGCTAGCAGTTCAAAGTGGGCTATATCCTCTACTTGAATACGAAAATGGAAAGTTGATTAGCTCTAACATTAAAACTAGTGAAAGTAAATTAGTACTACAATATCTCCGACTTCAAAGAAGATTTAAACATCTAACAGATGACGAAGTAAAAGAAATAATTAGATTAGCTGAAATAAATAAGAAAAAATATAAAATATGACTCAAAATTTAAATAATGTGGTAAAAATAATTATCCTGAGTTCTCTAACTTTCGTTTTAACTTTAATATCAACTAATGATGTGCAGGCAAAAGCTTACACTTGCACTTGGCGCATAAAAACAACCTCAATGCAGGGTGCTGGTGTGCTAGATAAAGGATGCTATTCGAATGAACTTTTTTCAAAATATGAAAATTGTGACCCAGAAACAAAACCACCTGATGAGGGAACCAATAGTGCCATAGAAAAAAAAATTGTATGTTGTTGCCCTGATCCTGGTTATAATAAGCCCGAACCTAAAGCTGATATAATTATCCCTAGCTTATCCATTAAAATTAATACCATTGAACTAAGTCAAGAAATTTTTTGTCAGGATGAAGATTGCTATTATCCCTGGATAGCCGAATATATTAATGGAATATATAAATATGGATTTGGCATAGCTGGCATCTTAGCCGCCATTATGCTCATGGCTGGTGGTGTCATTTGGTTAACTTCCGCTGGCGATGCTTCTAAAATAGGTCAAGCAAAGAACTTGATCACTGGAAGCGTAATTGGCTTGATTGTTCTTAGCACTAGTTATATTATTTTAGAAACAATAAATCCAGAATTAACCAATCTAAAACATATTACTATTAAAGGGATAGAAAAAATTGCGCCAAGTGAAGTAAAACGTCCTAGTGATGAAGCTGAGAATCCATATCAAGAGGGCTGCGATGCTTCTAGAAATGGAGATTATGAGATTTGTAAACAATATGCTAACGAAACACCTAAAGATATGTTAAAGATTTCTGGCACTTCTCAATACGCTAAAGAAGAAGTGGTAAATAAGTATCTATTAGCCATGGAATGTGTTAAAGATAAAAATGATGGTAAAAAATTATTTACCGTAGGAGTTGCTTGGCGCTCACCAAAAAAACAATTAGAGCTATTTGAGAGTTTAGGTCACCCCAAAGCAGCCTATCCGTGTTGTTCTAATCATGGAAAAGGCACTGCCTTAGATTTAAATAGAACAGACGGAGTTAAGATGACCTGGGGATATAATGAGAGCTCAGGATTATTAGAATGCATGAATGCTCAAGGTTTATACGCTAAATTAAAAGGCCAGAATGGAGACCCTGACGAACCATGGCATTGGTCTCTTAGTGGAAGATAAAAGAATGAAACAAGTATAAAAAAGCTATTCAATTGAATAGCTTTTATACAATTACCTTATTAATCATTATTATCCAAGCTCTAGCTAAGCCCCACGATCCATTGCCTCATTAGCCAATCTATCAGCATCTTTATTATTTTCTCTTAAAACATGTGTAATCGTGTATGATTTAAATTGACAAAGTAGATTGCGCACTTCTAAAAAAAGTATTGCCAACTCTTTATTCTTCACCCGATATTCTCGCTTAACTTGTTTTACTATCAGTTCACTATCTAAATAACAATAGACATTTTTTGCTTTTAATTCAACTGCTTTTTTTAAGGCTGCAATTAAAGCCTGATACTCTGCTTGATTGTTAGTGGCTACGCCAATATATTTTGAAATTTCTGCCAAAATATTTCCTTGCTCATTCGTTAATACTGCCCCAATACCAGCTGGCCCAGGATTGCCGCGCGCACCACCATCAGAATATATAATGATAGTCATATTTTTTAATTATATATTATTCATTTTACTAAAATGCCAATCAATAGCCTTTAATTGTATAGCTCTCCTCCCAGCAAAATTATTAATATCTAGATAATAGGCTAAATCAACAATATCACCTATTTTTAAACCCTCATACTTACTAATACAATTAAAATCTACCGCCCAGAAACTATCACTACCAGAATTATGTAAATCCCTCAAACGAAGTTTAAGATGCTGCTTCTCTGCCCCCATAAGAACAATATCTTCTACTACTAAATACTTACTAGTAAAGCGTGGTTGAGGATTATTCTGACCATAAGGAGCTAAGCTATTTAATTCTTCTACTAAGTTTATATTCAAATTAATAAAGTCTAATTTAGCATCAATTTTTAATTTCGGTCTAAGTATTTCCTCGGTTAAGGCTTCTTCAGCAATTTTGAACAACTGCTCCTTAAAAGCCAACAAATTTTCTTCATTGCTAATAGAAAAACCACAAGCCATTGGGTGTCCACCATACTTCTCTAAGTGAGAGCTAGATTCAGTTATAGCCTCGATTAAATTAAAGCCCTCTAGTGAACGCCCTGATCCTTTAAAACTGATTTTCTCAGTTATCATCTCTCCTGATTCCATCTCGGTCCTATCACCTTCAATAATTCTCGTGATAATAAGGCTAGGACGATGATATTTTTCACAAATTCTACCCGCCACTAATCCCACCACTCCTTCATTCCAAAACTGGCCTTCTTGAGCTATGCCGATAATAATTAATGGTAGATTATTAGGATCAATATTTGATTCCACCTCTTTAATAATATCTTCTGTTATTTGCTGTCTACTTAAATTACGATTATTTAATTCTAGAGCTAATTCGCGCGCCTCTTTTTCATCTCTTGTATTAACTAAAGCAAAGGCACTATTTGCATGACCCACCCTACTTGCAGCATTAAGTCGTGGCCCTAATTGCCAACCTACATTCCAAGCTTCAAGTGGCTTATCTAAGGCTATCCGGGCAATCTTAAATAAAGCTTTTAAGCCTGGTCTATCATTATCATTTAAAACTTCCAAACCCTTTTTAACTAATAATCTATTTTCTCCCAATAGGTTCACTAAATCACTAATTGTGCCAACAGCTACTAAATCTAAAGCACGCCTAGCAATTAGTTGTTTTTGCTCAACTACTAATTTAGATTTAATAAGGAGGGCTGATAGCAATTTAAAAGCTACCCCAACTCCAGCCAAATATGGCCAAGGATAATTATCGTTTCTATCAGCTGGATCAATACATAGACAGTCTGGCAATTCAGCCAAAGAATCTGGCAGAACATGGTGATCGGTAATAATTATATCTATTCCTATACTTTTTGCATAATCTACTTCCTCTTTATTCCGAATACCACAGTCAACCGTGATAATAAGTTGAACACCTTGTTCTTTCAAACTTTTAATCGCTTCTTTATTCAACCCATAGCCCTCACTAACTCGATCTGGCAAATAGACGTCAACATCAGCATGCAGAGTTCTTAAACCCTCAACTAAAACTGAGGCTGAGGTAACACCATCAGCATCATAATCACCGTAAATAATAATCTTATTCGCCTGCTTAATATGGCTAACAATTAAATCTACTACTGCCTCCATGTCTCTAAACAAGAAAGGGTTGTAGAATCTTAAAGAGCTATCAACGCTTAGATCATAAACTAAAGAATCATCCAATTCTTCATTTAGGAAAGCTTTAATTGTCGCCTCAGATTGAAAGCCACGATTGTATAATAGGCTCACTAAAAGTGGTGAGATTGGGGCTAATCTATTAGCTAAATCAACTGGCGCTGCTGGGGCTACTTGCCAAATATTATTCATAGATGATTAAAAAAAACTCGCTCCAAAAGTGAAAATTACCATTGAAATAATAATGACAACAGACATAATCGTCCAAGCAATTTTTACAATCTTTTTTTTCTTCATAGTTTAAAAAATTATCTTTTAAGTATTTTAACAAATGTATCTGGAGGAATATCTACACTACCTTTGCCTGCCATCATCATCTTTTTTTTACCCTTCTTTTGCTTATCAAGTAATTTCCGCTTCCTCGTTACATCCCCTCCATATAATTTAGCCGTTACATCCTTTCTCATTGCTGATAATCTTTCAGCAGCTACAACTTTAGAACCTACGGCCGCCTGGATCTTTAGAGCAAACATTTGCCGAGGAAGGGTATCTTTTAAGATCTGAACTATTGCCCTGCCTTCACGATGAGCGTTATTACGATAAACAATGCTAGCTAAAGATTCAATAATATCTTCTGCTACTAAAATATCTAATTTCACTACATCAGCTTGGCGATAATCTAAGTAATCATAATTTATTGAGGCATAACCAGCAGAAATGCTCTTAATCTTATCATAAAAATCAGTTAAAATAGCGGACAAAGGCATTTCATAGTGTAAAATTGCCCGTGCCTCAGAACTAGTAGTGGAAATATATTCTGTATTTTTATAAATACCCCTTTTTTCTTGAGCTAAGCCCATGATATTACCAATGTATTTTTGAGGTGACAGGATATCAAGGCGCACCCAAGGCTCCTCAATATATTCAAGTTCATTGGCTTCAGGCAAGCTCTGCGGTGTCCTGATAAACAACTCAGCGCCATCTGATTTTCTCACTTTATAAGCAACACTAGGCACAGTGACTATTAAATCTAAATTATATTCCCGACGTAATCGTTCTTGAAATATCTCTAAATGTAATAAGCCTAAAAAGCCACAGCGAAAACCAAAACCCAAAGCGTCCGATCTTTCTGCTTCGTAAGATAAAGAAGCATCATTGAGTTTTAGCTTTTCCATTGCTTCGCGTAAGTTATCTAAATCATCACCTTCTTTCGGAAAGACTCCAGCAAAAACCATTGGCTTGACCTCTTGATAGCCAGCTAGAGGCAAGGCCTCATAACGATTCGCTCCAGCTACTAAAGTGTCACCCACTCGACAGTCCCCTACTTGTTTAAATCCGGTAATAATATAGCCAATTGAGCCGGCCGATAATGAACTAGTAGGGTAATAGGCGGGTTTAAAAATACCAATATCCAGAGCTTCACTTTTAGCTTTAGTGGCCAATAGATTAATAGCCTCACCTTTCTTTATCTCTCCTTCAAAGACTCGAATAAAAGCAACCACCCCCTTATACTCATCATACTTAGAATCAAAGATTAAAGCTCTAGCACCATTTTCTTGGCTTGCTTTAGGCGCTTGACCACGACTGATAATCGCCTCTAAAATGGCCTCTATCCCTTCTCCTGTTTTACCTGAAGCAGACAATATTTCCTCTTCCTTACAACCTAAAAGACGACTAAGCTCTGCCTTAGTCTTTGGCACATCCGCTGCTGGCAAATCAATTTTATTAACCACTGGGATAATGACTAAGTCCTGCTCTAAGGCTAAATATAGATTGGCCAAAGTCTGGGCCTGAATGCCTTGAGTTGAATCGACTAATAGCACAGCCGTTTCCACAGCCGCTAAAGAACGAGAGACCTCATAAGAAAAATCTACATGACCAGGAGTATCAATTAAATTCAATTGGTGCCCCCTATAATCCATAGTAGCTGGCTGTAATTTAATGGTAATTCCTCTTTCCCTTTCAATATCCATACTATCTAGAATTTGCTCTTTCATTTTTCTCTTTTCTACTGTTTGGGTAAATTCAAGCATCCGGTCAGCCAAGGTGGACTTACCATGATCAATATGCGCTAAAATAGCAAAATTTCTTATTCTACCAATCTCTTGAGGCATTTAATTACAAAATAAATATATAAGGTAAATTAAAAATAGACACAAATCTGTAACTTCATTTCGTTAAATACAATAACATCTATTAACCTGAAGAGCAAGCTAAAAACTATAAACCGCGAGCCTCATCTTGACTATTTATTTTCGCTTTTTTCCAGGGCAAACGACGCGTTAAAACCTTCATAGCTGAGTCTAATTCTTCACTTTTAAGGAGGTAACAAAAAAATAAATAAGTGAATGCTCCTCCAGTTCCTGCTACTACTAATTGAATAAATACTCCCCAGAAAGTAGTCATGTCAATAAAAGGCCAAATAGCTAATTTAAGTACTTGAACCATCGCCCCAGCAGCTATCGCTGAAGCGGAAAACTTTATTACCGATTTAAGTATTTTAGTTAAATCTAGGGAACCTATTTGCTGGTACAAAACTAACCATAAAAGCAAAAAGTTTAAAATACTAGCAATAGAAAAAGCTAAGGCTAGGCCAGCTACTCCTAAATGTGGTCGCAGAATAAAAGCAAGAATAACATTAACCACTACTGATATCATGCCCAAATAAAATGGTCGCCATGAATCGCGACGGGCATAAAAGACTCTCACTAATAGTGGAATCGAAGCTTGGGCAAATAGGCTAAGCACAAAAAAACCTAAAGTATCCATGGTCAAGATCGTGTCTCGCCAATTAAAGTTACCGCTTCCATAAACTATTCTAATAATCTGAGCTCTAAGGGTTAACAACAGGACTGAAGTTGGAATAATAAAAAAAAGAATTTGCCTTAAAGTTGAGGAGAATCTTGATTTTAAAGCTTCAAGATTATAAGCATTCTCAGACAAGAAAGGGAAAGCAGCCACTGCAAAAGAAATACCAAAAACGCCTAGAGCAAATGATTGAAGATTATTGGCTAGATTAAAAATAGCTAAAGACCCAGCAACTAGGCCTGAAGCTAAGACTGTCATCGCCACTAAGTTAATCTGACTGACAGCTAGCGACATTGTGCGTGGCCCCATCATTTTAGCTATTTGTTGCAATGATTTATCTCGCCAATTTAAGCGCCAAGAATATCTAAAACCTAAATGCCAGACAGCTGGTAATTGAATAAAAAAGTGTAAAAAAGCTCCTAAAACAACCCCCCAAGCTAAACCCGCTAAACCGAAAAATTGAGTTAAGTACACAGCGCCAAAAATAATACCCAGATTATAGAAAATTGGTGCTAAAGAATAGATAAAAAATCGTTTATAACTTTGTAATATGCCGCCTAGAACCCCAGACATTCCTAAAAATAGAGGCGAAAGAAACATAATCCTAGTTAGGAGAACTGTTTGCGCTTGATTAGCCTCAGTAAAGCCTGGTGTTAATAATTTAGTTAAAGGGGCAGCAAAAATAATGCCAATTATAGATAAACCAAATATCAAAATTAGTAGCGCATTAAAAACATTAATCACTAATTCATTTAGCTCTTTAAGATTATCTTTATTCTTCTCATTTTTTTTAATTAAACTAGAAAAAATTGGAATAAAACCAGCTGATAAAGCTCCCATCACTACTAAGCTATAAATAAAATCAGGTATTCTAAAAGCCGCAAAATAAATATCTAAATCAGAACCAGCTCCAAAATGGCCAGCTAAGATATGGTCACGTAAAACCCCTAGAGCTCGAGAAACAACTGATAACACAGCAATTATAGCTGCTGCTCTAGTAATATTATCAATTGGTTTATTAATCCATTTTTTCAAAAAAACCATATTAAATATAACTTAATTATATTACTTCTCCCCTGCCTCTTAAAATTATATTAAGTAAAAAATTTAATCATCGACTATGAAGTCTAATAAGCATAACATAAAATATTTACAAAGCTCCTATCCTATGAATATAAGATAGAAATAATGGCTGTTAATAACCAGAGTAATGCCAAAAAAGAACTATTAAAATATAAGCTAAAAAGGCCAGGAACTAAAAACTCACTAATTAAACCTAAAACTAAAAGAGCTGTTAAAAAATAAAAAAACTTGATAATTAATTTTTTTAAAAAAATATTTCTCTTAATTGTATTTTTAAATCTCAACATAATCACTTTTTTAAACTAAAAATCATAGATTTTATCTTCTCTAATAAGCTAGGGCCGGCATATTTTATTTTAATCTTCTTTAGCTCAATGAACACCTCTTCATTATCAAATAGTCTTAAGCCTGGAACTGAGAGAATTAAATTATATTGATTATTTTCACGATACAAGTCAGAAGTCTTAAAACTTAAATTGCTACGATACCAACCATCACCAAGCGGTTCAGCATCTTCATAACTAGCTAAAATATAATCAATCCTATCATCTTTTAAAGAAAATCGATCAAGACGTAAATAACTTGGATTAAGTAGTCCTAAATCAGAAAAAGAGAAAATACCATCATTGGCTAAAATGGGGCCGCCACGTTCTAGCTTAATTTCCTTGATTGAGCCTAAGCCAGCTTCAATTTCATATTGTTTGTATATTTCAGATAATTCTACGTCAATACCATCAAATCTAATCGTTTGTAAATCTAAAGGACTCAGAGCTTTAACTTGTAAATAATTTGAATCTGTATAAACCTTAACTTGTTCATCAGTAAATGGCCACATCTTATTTATCACACTTAAATAAGATGAATTAACTCCTAAATCCATTATCACTATATCATCATTATTCCTTAGTTCTAGTTTATATAAACCAGTTGCTAGATTTTCTTGTCTTAGGCTAAAAGGGATATCTTCACTCTCTTCACCGCTTAATTCTTTTTCAGCTCGTAAATCTTCAATCTTTAAACTAGCCACTACTTGCTTATCCTTTAAAACTATTAACTCAAAATCATCCAAATCTTTATTCTCATTAAGATCCATAAAAGAACCTTTTAAATCTAAAAATCCATGAGCTAAATAAATATAAAACTGATGTGATCCTCTCAAAGCATAAGCTAGGTTAATTTGATTTGACTCTAAAATATTTCCCAACTGCTTAGCTGGAATAATATCATCATTAATATTATATAAAGCTAGACAATCATCAAGTTCACAAAGTTTTTGATCATTTTGTTTTAAGGCCATTATAAACTCAGCTAAGCTAGTAAACTTTTGCTCTTTCTGTCTTAAGCTTAAATCACTAGAACCAATAGTTGACCAAGTATCGAATGACTCCTCTAATAGATAATTATAGACTGGCTTTAATTGATAGCGCCAAAGCTTAGAATCAGCTAAAAACCCAGCTTCAAAAATTGCTTGCTTGTCGGTTAAATGAGGGCGATATATTATTTCTAAATCTATTTTTTGAAATGCTCGCGGACTAAAAATAGATAAATATAATGGATCAGCTAAAATTCTAAGTTCTCCATTCAGACCATACTCATAGCGGTCATTTGGCGACGGCTCGGTTAAACAATCAGGCCTAAATAAATTTACTAATTTTTTATTACTATAATTTTTTTGGCAAGTCCATGTACCCCGTGGAGCTAAGCACTCTATAAATAAAAAAAAGACTAGCAAAAAAAATAATGTTATAAAGAATATATTCAATTTAGATGTTTTAACCTTCAATTTCATAATTAAAATCATTACTAAATCTATTATACTAAGATTACCCCTAAATTAACAGGCATCAAAAAAACCTCTTTTGTTAAAGAGGTTTCTTTGCTAAACTTAATTATTTCTTTTTCTTAACCTCTGCCTGTATGCCCTCATATTCATCTCGTACTTTTTTCCCTTTATAACCAGTACCAGCAGGTATTAGACGACCAATAATAACATTTTCTTTCAGCCCTTCCAGGTAATCAATCTTACCACCAATAGCTGCCTCAATTAATACTCGAGGGGTCTCTTGAAAAGAGGCCGCCGACAGGAAGCTGTCAGTAGTCAGAGAAGCTTTAGTGATTCCCATCAATAATTTATCAGCTTTTGCCTTCTCCTTAACTTGTTTATTCGCTCGATAAAATACCTCTGCCTCAACTATTTCACCTGGTAACATAATAGTGTCACCATGATCTTGAATCAAATATCTAGAGAACATTTGCCGAGCAATAATCTCCACGTGCTTATCATTTAATGGCTGACCTTGAGAAGAATAAACATATTGAATTTCACTGATAATATACTTTTGAGTTGCTAGTTCACCTTTAAGTTGGTAGAGCTCACGTAAATCTAGGCTTCCTTCGGTCAATTGATCACCTTTTTTAACCACATCGCCATCTTTAATCATTAACATTGTTCCCTTTAAAATAGAGAACTCTTTGACCTTATCAACCTCCCGAGACAAAGAAACATATTTATCACTTAAGAAAACAATACCAGAGCTTTTTGACTTAACACTTTCACCGCCAACCTTAAATAACTCTTGGCCCTTAGCAACTTTATCTCCTTCTTTAACCAGAGTTATTGCCTTTAAAGCTTTTTTGTCCTTAGCTGTCTTGCCCTTAACTAACTTCAACTCATTAATCTTCTCAGAAAAATAATATTTTTCTTGATCTAAGCCTCGATATTTAAGTTGGAGTATTTTAGCTTGCGGATTTGGGACGGTAATATCCTTACCATTTTGATCTTTAATAATTTTCTGAGCAAACTCAATTTTAACGCTTCCATCAACATCTGACATTAGAGCTTTTCTTTTTGGACTACGAGCCTCAAAAATTTCTTCAACCCTTGGGAGACCCTGAGTAATATCATCTGAGCCAGCCACACCACCTGAATGGAAAGTTCTCATAGTTAGCTGCGTCCCTGGCTCACCAATAGATTGAGCAGCTATAATACCGACTGAGGCTCCCAATTTAACCAATTTATTATAAGCTAGATCCCAGCCATAACAATGAGCACAAACACCTTTCTGTAATTTACAACTTAAAGCCGATCGTAAATATATTTTAGTAAGACCTTTAGCTTTAAATTCTTTAATTAACTCTTCATCAATCAAAACACCAGCCTTAGCTAATTTTTTATTTTTTTCGCCTAATAAATCCTGAGCTAAATAACGACCAATCATTTTCTTATAAAAATCTTCACCAGCATTCTCGCTTTCAGTAATCGTGTATAAAACTCCCTCATTATCACCACAATCATCTTCAGTCACAATCACATCTTGAGCCACATCAATTAGACGACGAGTTAAATAGCCGGCATTAGCCGTTCTTAAAGCCGTATCTGATAAACCCTTACGCACGCCATGAGTAGAAATAAAATATTCTAAAACTCCAAAACCTTCTTTAAAGTTACCTTTTACTGGTAATTCAATAATCGCTCCTGATGGTGAAGTCACTAGTCCCTTCATGCCTAAGATTTGAACTGGCTGTGCCCATGATCCACGAGCGCCAGAATCAATCATTGAATAAACTGGTAAAATATTAATTAAACCTGCCTTACAAACCTCAGCCACCTTGTCTTTAGTATTACTCCATTCTTCAATTACTTTGGCATAACGCTCACTTTCTGTTAACAGTCCCTCATCATATTGTTCTTGAATTAAATCTACCATTTTATTAGCCTCATTAATCAAACGATCTTTTTCTGGTAAGTGTGGTAAATCACCAAAACCCCAAGAAAGACCTGATTTGGTAATAAAGGCTAAACTTTTATTCTTAATAGTATCAATTACTCTCACTGTTTCCTCCTCAGAATACAGACGTAGACACTCTCTAATCAAATCTTTTAATTTATTTTTACCTACGACTTCGTTAATAAATCTTAATTTTTCTGGAATTAAATAGTTAAATATAACCCGTCCAGCAGTAGTTCTTATTCTTTCTCCGTTAACCTTAACCATGATTGGTTCATTAAGAGCAATAAACTTATTGTCATAAGCTAAAATAGCCTCATTACCATCATAAAAATGTCTCAACTCTTCTGTTTTCTTTTCTTTTCCAGCTGGATCTTCTAAAGTAATATAATATGTTCCCCAAACAATATCTTGACCAGGAGCGACAATTGGATCACCAGTAGCTGGTTTTAATAAATTATGAGTAGAAAGCATAATCTCAGCTGCTTCTTGTTTAGCTTCTTTAGTTAAGGGCACATGAACTGCCATTTGATCACCATCAAAATCAGCATTAAACGCCGTACAAACAAGTGGATGAATCTGAATAGCCTTACCTTCAATTAATACTGGTTTAAAAGCTTGAATACCTAAGCGATGCAAAGTTGGCGCACGATTTAGTAGCACATAGGCCTCCTTTACCGTTTCCTCTAAAATGTCCCATACTTCATCATGCCCAGCCTCAATATAACGAGAGGCACTACGAACATTGTGTACAATTTCTCGTTTAATTAGTTGGCTAATGATAAATGGTTTAAATAATTCTAAAGCCATTATTTTTGGTAAGCCACATTGGTCAAGATTCAATCTAGGATTAACCACAATAACACTACGGCCAGAATAGTCCACCCGCTTACCTAATAGGTTTTGGCGAAAGCGTCCTTGCTTACCCTTTAATCCATCTGCTAAAGACTTAAGTTGTCTTTTTTGGCCGGTTGAAGCGGTAACTGTCTTGGTGTGGCGAGCACTATTATCAATCAAAGCATCAACTGCTTCTTGTAGCATTCTCTTTTCATTGCGGCAAATAACTTCTGGCGCATTAAGGTCAGTTAATTGTCTTAAACGATTATTACGATTAATAACTCGACGATATAAATCATTTAAATCTGAAGCAGCAAAACGACCGCCATCTAGAGCCACCATTGGTCTTAAATCTGGCGGGACTACAGGCACGGTAGTCATTACCATCCATTCCGGACGTAAATTATTATTGTGGAAATTATTTAGTAGCTTCAAACGTTTAACTAATTTATCACGTTTAGATTCAACTACATCCACTAACTTAGCCTCAACATTATCAATACTCTTTTTTAAATCTATCTTTTCCAAAAGATAGCGGATTGCCTCCGCTCCAATCCCTGCTTCAAATAAATGACCAAATTTTAAACTGAGATTTTGGTATTGATGCTCGGATAGAATTAATAGTGGCTTTAGCTCCTTCAATTCTTTTGTAACCTGAGCAAAGTCTTCATCTAATTCACCTATTTTGTTGTCCTTTTCAAGATTTATCGCCTTTAATTCTCCACTAAGATCATGATCTTTATCCTTTGTCTTAGCCTCATTAATCTTTTTAGTTTTTTGAATATATTCACTCTCAATACTTTTCTTTTTTGATTTGTATTCAGCCTTTACTTGTTCAATGGCCGCTTCTTTCATTCCCTCGTCAACCGAAGTCACAATAAAGCTAGCAAAATAGATAACTTTTTCTAATGATTGGATACCAAGCCCGAGTAATAATCCAATTTTAGAAGAGATGCCTCTTAGGAACCAAATATGAGTACAAGGAATTTGCAAAGAGATATGTCCCATTCGTTCACGACGAACAATACTTCGAGTTACCTCTACTCCACACTTATCACAAACAATCCCTTTATAGCGTATTTTTTTATATTTACCACAAGCACACTCCCAATCCTTAGTTGGGCCAAATATTTTTTCACAGAATAAGCCGTCTTTCTCAGGTTTCTGCGTGCGATAATTAATGGTTTCTGGCCGAACGACTTCACCATGAGTCCAAGAAAGAATCTCTTCAGGTGAAGCTAATTTCAGTCGGATAGCATCAAAATCGCTTGTTTTAATAGGATTTAACATATTTATTATAATAATTGATAAGAAAACAAAAAAATTTTATTTAACCTCTAGGTCCTCAGCAGGGATTATATTTTCTGGATTAACTAACAATTCAGGCTTTTCATAGTCAAAACGCTCGTCCTTTTTCTCCTCTAAATCAAACTCAGTGGCCACCTCAGAAGCTGGTTCTTCACCAGGTCCACCAAGAAGTTCTACTCCTAAACCCAAGCCCTTAAGTTCCCTGATTAAAACATTAAAGGACTCAGGAACATTCAATTTCTCAATCTCCTCACCTTTAATAATTGCCTCATAAGCTTTTGAGCGGCCAGGCACATCGTCAGATTTAATAGTTAACATTTCTTGTAAAGTATGAGAAGCCCCATATCCTTCAAGGGCCCAAACTTCCATTTCACCAAAACGCTGTCCACCAAACTGAGCTTTACCACCTAAAGGTTGTTGAGTAATAAGGGAGTAGGGGCCGATGGAGCGTTGATGAATTTTGTCTTCCACCATATGATTAAGCTTCAACACATACTTATAGCCAACCGTAATCTTATTATCATATGGTTCACCAGTGCGGCCATCAAATAAATTAATTTTTCCATCTTCTGGTAATCCAGCCCTAATTAATTCCGCTTTAATAATATCTTCACTGATACCATTTAAGGCTGGAGTTGCCACTTTATAACCAAGTTTTTGTACAGCAAAACCCAAATGAGTTTCAAGTAATTGGCCTAGATTCATACGAGAAATAATACCTAGAGGTGATAAAATGATATCAATTGGTGTGCCATCTTCCATATAGGGCATATCCTCAGTGGGCACAACTCGAGAAATAACTCCTTTATTACCATGACGGCCAGACATTTTATCTCCCACTTGAATCTTTCTTAAATTAGCAATTGAGACTTGAATTGATTGAAGCACTCCAGCTGCTAGTCGGTCACCTTCTTCACGAGAAAAAATCTTGATATCAACTACTTTACCATGTTCGCCATGTTCTAAATATAATGAAGAATCCCGAACGTCTTTAGCTTTTTCACCAAAAATAGCCCGCAATAATTTTTCTTCAGCTGATAAAGTCGTCTCACCTTTAGGAGTTATTTTACCAACTAAAATATCACCCGAAGAAACTTCTGCTCCAATATGAATGATCCCATCTTCATCTAAATTTTTTAATTTCTCTTCACTTATATTAGGGATGTCATTGGTAATAACTTCTGATCCTAATTTAGTATCACGAACATCAATCGTATAGTTCTCAATATGAATAGAGGAATAGACATCATCCTTAACTAAGCGTTCCGAAATAATAATAGCGTCTTCATAGTTAAAGCCGTCCCAGGTCATAAAAGCTACCAAAACATTACGCCCTAAAGCTAATTCACCATTATCAATAGCTGGACCATCAGACAATATCTGACCGACTTTTATCTTATCACCCAAGAGAACACAAGGATGCTGATTAATACAAGTTGATGAGTTTGAGCGGACAAATTTATTCAAGTCATATTTTACCACCCCGTTCTTACTATTAGTTACCTCAATAGAAGCTGCTTCTAGCTTAGTCACCACCCCCGTCTCTTTAGCAATGACTACATGACCACTGTCAATAGCTGCTCTTGACTCAATACCAGTGCCTACAATCGGCGCATCAGTAATAACCAAGGGAACTGCCTGACGTTGCATATTGGTACCCATAAGTGATCTTTGGCCATCGTTATGTTCCATGAAAGGTATAAGCGAAGTAGCAATAGAAATAATCTGATTTGCTGCTACCCCAACAAAATCAATCTTTTCAACATCTTCTAAACTTGGCTGACCTTGGCTACGGACTTCAAAACGAGACACGGTAAAAACACCTTTTTCATTAACAGGGATAGTTGAATCGGCAATAATATATTTTTCTTCTTCAAAAGCGTCTAAAAAGACTATTTCATCTGTTATATGGCTAGCTTGTTTTGTATGCTTGACTCGACGATATGGAGATTCTAAAAAACCATAACTATTTAAACGAGCATAACTAGCTAAGTGGCCAAGCAAACCAATATTTGGACCTTCTGGCGTGGCAATCGGACAAATACGTCCATAATGAGTAGTGTGTACATCACGAACATCAAAACCAGCCCGCTCACGACTCAATCCGCCCGGCCCCATCGCTGATAAACGGCGCTTATGTTCTAGCTCGGCTAAGGGATTAGTCTGGTCCATAAACTGAGACAACTGAGACGACATAAAAAATTCTTTAACTACTCCAATAATTGGTCGTGAATTGACTAATTTATTAGGTGTTAGAGTAGCAATATCTGAAGTTGACATTCTGTCTTTAACAATTCTCTCCATCCGAGCTAGACCAACTCGATAACGATTTTGAATTAAGCCACCAATAGCTCGAACCCGTCGATTACTTAAATGATCGATATCATCTTCTGGCTCTTTAGTAATATTAAGACGAATAACCTCTTTAACTATTAGTAATAAATCTTCTTTACGTAGAACTCTATTCTCTTTTTTATTAGCTAAATTAAGATCAAAACGACGATTTAATTTATAGCGACCAACTCGACCAAAATCATAACGGTCAAAACGGAAAAACATAGAATGAATTAATTGGCGCGCATTCTCCACTGAAGCCAAATCTCCTGGCCGGATGCGTCGATAGACTTCTTGCAGACCTTCAGCTTCATCTTTAGCAATATCTTTTTCAATGGTTGCCTCAATAAAACCTGGCTCATCATCCTTAATCAAATCTACATCAGCAAAAAGTTTTATCAACTCTTCGTCACTTTCATAACCAAAAGCACGTAAAAGTGAAGTCACCGCTACTTTACGCTTACGATCAATGCGCACCCAAATCACTTTATTAGAATCAGTCTCAATCTCTAACCAAGCTCCCCGATTAGGGATAACTTTAGCTCCATAACATTTCTTACCCTTAACAAATTCAGCTGTAAACATTACACCGGCTGATCTAATAAGTTGAGAAACAACAACTCTCTCAATACCATTGATGATAAAGGTCCCCTTATCAGTCATGACAGGAAAGTCACCTAAATAGACTTCCTGATTAGAGCTCTCTCCAGTTTTTTTATTAAGTAATCGGGTCTTAACTCTTACAGGAGCTTCATAAGTAATATTTTTATCACGACTTTCTAATTCAGTAAATTTAGGCTCATCCAAATAGTAATCTTCAAAATATAATTCTAAATCACGACCAATAAAATCGCTTATTGGGTTAATTTCATCAAAAAGTTCAGCTAAGCCTTCTTCTAAAAACCAGCGATAGGAATCTTTTTGAATTTCAATTAAATCTGGCAATGGTATTTCTGCCTTAAAATCGGTGAAGAAATGGCGTTCAACAATTTTTTTGTCCATAGTGCTAATTTTTGGCATATAAGAAAAGGGCACAAAAGAGTCACTAACTATACTAGATACTTAGCGACTATCTGGCTTAAATTTTATTGCTTTGATGAGATGGCGCATCAACAAAAAAATCCCAAACTTAAAATAAGCTTGAGTTGCAAATTTTTATTTAATTGCGCGTTAATTTTATAATCACTTTAGAAAAACCTAATTTATAAAGTGAATTTCTCTAAAAAAACAAAAAAAACGGATGGTGTGCTAAAATAAATTTTTTGCTATTACCGACCGTCCTTAATGAATTTTTATCTGAAAACCGATTGTATTACTTATAATATTACAATCCAGGATATTTGTCAATACACAGAATATCCACAGCTCACTAAACTAATTATTTAAACTATTTTCTTTAATTCCTCTCTTATTACTTCCCGATCATCCCAAGCTATCTTTCTATTATTAGCCACACAAATAAATTGTTCCGCTCCTTTACCCGTTATAAGTAATAGGTCCCCTGGTTTAGCTAGAATTAAAGCTTTTTTAATAGCCTCTCGTCGATCTAAGATTTTGAATAAATTAACATTTAATGTCTTTCCTTCATTTTCTGCTCCAGCCGCTACTTGGTCAATAATTTCCTGAGGATCATCATCATATGGATCCTCATCGGTGATAATAACTATATCTGCCCTCGAACCAGCCATGCTCCCCAAAATAGACCGCCTAGCTATATCTCTTCCGCCCCCACAAGATCCGAAAACATGGATCAAACGATTATGGGGAATGAGTTGTAAGTTGTCATACAAAGAAGCCATTGCTTTGGGCTCAAAGGCATAATCAACCATAACTGTAAATTTTTGTTTTTCTTCAATTTTTTCCATTTTTCCAGGCAATGACTGAATCTTAGTTAAAGACTCAACTAGGGCCTGAGAATCAACTTCTAGTTCACGTGCAATACTTAAAGCAGCTACTGAATTAATTATATTATATGAGCCCAAGAGAGCTAAGTGATAGCGATAATCTTCATAAATAAAATCAGAACCTTCAGCTCCAGAAAATAATTTTTCAAATTTAACAATTCTAGGCAAAAACTTAATTGCTTCTTCTCCATCTAACCACTCTCTCTCTTGCCTAAGATTTAAATCAATATAAGCTATCCTTTTCTCCGCCCAAAATGATAAATAGTATGGAGCATATTCATCATCACCATTAACAATAGTTGTTTTTTTAAGCTTTCTAAGTTCTGTCTTTTGTAAAGAGCTAGGTTTTAATACCACTCTATTATCATTGTTAATATATTTAGTCTTACATCTTTTTAAATGAGAAAATAGCCTCCCTTTAGCTTCTTTATAATTAAGGAAGCCACCATGAGCTTCAATATGTTCAGGGTAGAGATTGGTATAGAGGAGAATGTCGTAATCAATAAACCGATGTCGATATTGTTCTATCCCTTGGGAAGTAGTTTCAATAATAGCTACTTGGCAACCATTTTTAAACATGCGGCTTAAATGCTGTTGTAGAAAAAAACGCCCAGGCATTGTCATCTTTCTATCATTTAACCATTCTTTCCGACCATCATTAAATTGAGTAGTGGAGCTATAGCCAGACAGATAAGCATTATCAGACAAAAGCTTAGCTAACAAACTGACTGTTGTTGTTTTTCCAGTAGTACCAGTGATACCAATAACAATCAATCGCCGACTTGGGAAGCCATAATATAGGGCAGATAGCCAGGCTAATAAAAAATGATAAGGCGGAAGAATTTTGCGCAATAATTTTCTAGGAATAAGTTTTTTTATTTTATTTATCATAATATTTATTATAGCAAAAAAAGAAAGATAGAAGAATACTTAAAAATGGACTAAAAACAGACAAATAAATTTTGCCTGCTTTTTAAAATATGAATTTTACTAATAGATTATTTACTAAAAAACATTCCTCCATCTTCATCATCGAAAACTCTTGGCTCCGGTTTTTCTTTTAATTTTTCTCCTTTATTACCTTCTTTAATCCCTTCTAGTATCTCAGTTTCACCTTTAATATCGTCTTCTGGGCCATCATCATCAAGTAAAAAAGCTGGCGTACTCTGATTCGACTCATCTTCAATATCTTCTTTAGAGTCTCTTTCTGCTATCAGACCTCCACTATCTTCTCCTTCTGTATTGCTAGCCCCAGAATCTGAATTAAAGACTAGAGAGTCATCAGACTCATCTTCTCCTAAATATGAATTAGGCACAGATGCTTCACTCTTTTTATGAACTGGCATTGCGCTAATACTTTGATTTTGTAAATTTTCAAACTCTTGTTTGCTGATTAATATTTCTCTTGGCTTAGAGCCATTGCTCGGGCCAACAATACCAGCCTCTTCTAACATATCTAAAATTTTAGCAGCCCGTCCATAACCAATAGATAATCTTCTCTGTAACATTGAGGTTGAAGCCTTACCTGCTTTCATAATTACTTCCTGAGCTTCAGACATTAATTCATCTTCATCACCATGCATACCATCCAGTCCAACACCAGCCACGCCTCCAACTTTCTGCCTATCAGTCACCCCTTCTAAATAATCAGCCTCACCACTCTTCTCTTTAATATAGTTGATAATGTCATTTATCTCCTCATCACTAACATAAGCTCCTTGAATACGTTTTGGTTTTGAAAGTTCAGCAGTAGTTAGGAGCATGTCTCCTTGACCTAATAATTTTTCGGCTCCACTCATATCTAAAATAGTTTTAGAATCAACCAGCGAGGTTACCGAGAAAGCGATCCGAGCTGGAATATTAGCTTTAATTAAACCAGTAATTACGTCCACACTGGGCCTTTGAGTGGCCAGAATTAAATGAATGCCAACAGCTCGAGACATTTGGGCTAAACGAATAATAGCAGCTTCCATTTCTTTACCGCTAGTCATCATAAAATCAGCTAGTTCATCAATAATGAAAAGGATGTAAGGCAGTTTCTCCTCCGGCTTAGTGCTATTATAGCTCTGGATATTTTTCTTAGCCGATTTATTTAATATATCATATCGTCTGTCCATCTCGTTAAGACACCACTTTAGAGCATTAATAGTCTTAGACACTTCGGTTATAACTGGAGTTAATAAATGGGGAATACCGTTGTAAGCAGGTAGCTCTACTCGTTTAGGATCAACCATAATCATTCTTAAATCCTCAGGATTATTTTGATACAACAAAGAAATGATAAGAGTATTTAAGCAAACAGATTTGCCAGAGTTAGTTGCCCCAGCTACCAGCAAATGAGGCATGCGAGTAATGTCATAGATCCAGGCAGCACCAGAAACATCTTTGCCCAAAGCTATCATCATATTATGTTTACGCGTCTTAAAAACATTATCCTCTAAAATTTCTCTTAACCCCACTATCGCTTTTGAGCGATTAGGTACCTCTACCCCCACTAAGGACTTGCCGGGGATCGGAGCTTCAATTCTAATCGGATGAGCAGCTAAAGCTAAAGATAAATCATTATTCAAAGTTATAATACGCGAAACTTTTACCCCTTCAGCTGGCTTAAAAGTATATTGAGTCACCGTTGGTCCAACCTTAGTTTCTGCCATCTCAACATTAATGCCAAAATTCTCTAAGGTGTGTCTAATTTTAGCAGCTCCAGTTTGCGTATCTAAGGCAACTGCTTGACCTGATTTTGAGTTAAGGAGTTCTAAAGGCAAATCAATTCTTATCTTCTTTTTAGGCCAGACCATTTTCTCCTGTTGGGTTTTTTGTCTTCTAGAAATCTGAGTATGTACTTTTTTTAACTCTTCCTCATCAAGCTCATCATCAGGTCCAACTATGTCCTCAATAGCTTTTTCATTAAACGTATTTAAAATAGTTAGTGGCTCTAACACGTCCTCAGATGAGGGTTCAAGCTCTGCTTTCTGAGAAGAAAATATGCCAGAAAAAGCCGAGCCAATAGTCTTAAAGATATTGCCAATCATGCTTTCTCTACCAATAATCTTTGAAAGTGAAGTATTAAAAACAATAACTAAAGCGACTAAAAATAGAGAAAATAAAACGACCACTCCTCCCCAAAAACCAAATAGATAGGAAAAGAGTAAACTAAGATAATAGCCAACGTAACCACCACCTAGTCCTAATTTAACATTAACTAACCAATTAGCTTGGTCAAAAAAGAAGTGAAACAAAGTCTGATAGGAAATAAAAAGAAGTATTAATCCTAAGTAATCACTAAAACGAATTTCAACCGTTTTATTCTTCGCTAGTAATATTCCCCAGAAAAAGAACACTAAAGGCACTAAAAAACGACCAAAACCGAAAATAAGAGTCAACCATTTTGATAAAAATATCCCCGCCTGTCCTGAGAGACTAAACAAACCCAAAAGGGATAAAAAAGCAAACACAAAAACGATAACAATGCCAATGCTACGCTTAGCTTTTTCATTTAAATGAAAATCTGGTAAATCTTCTATTGGATTATCTTTTTTCTTCTTTTTCCCAGCCATAAAAACAATTGCTCCCAGAATTAATTGGCAGCTTTAATAGTTACATCTTTATTATACAAAAAATAGGTCAAAAACTCAAATACAGATTCAAATATACCTATGTTATAATAAACAATAATTAGATAATTTATATTTAATCTTGAGCTCGATGATCATTCTTTATATTCTCAGCTAGAGCAATAAGAGCCTTTTCTGCTTTAACAGGTTCAGCATCAAACTTAAGTAACCAAAAAGCCGCCGTCCGTACCGCTGTCCAATTATAATAAAGGTCGATACGTTTCTGTAAGACTGGAGTCATCTTTAATTTTCTCTTTTTTAGGTAGATACTTAAAAATAATTTTTTCATTTTTACAGTAAACTCTAGGCCTAAATCATGACGCTTGATTTTGTACTCCAACTGTTGCATAAATGTGCCTAAATCACGCGTGAAGTCGCCTGGACAAAAGTCTGTGAAATCAATCACTCCAATCTTAGTTCGACCAACCGCAATAATATTTTCTGGATGAGCGTCACCATGAATCAAATGCCTTTCCTTAGTGCTGTTTAAATATTTTTCCTCTTCGTGAATAAATTTCTCATAATGACTGGCAATCTCTTCCACATAAAGACCATTAAACCGCTCTCTTATCTCGCTAATAATCATATCTCTACCAGGTACCACATTTCTTAACAAACTATTACTATCAACAAAAATACTTTGATCATCTGGTAGAGCCAAGGTGTGTAACCGAGCAAAAAGTAAAGCTGATTTTTCTACCATACTAGTAATCTTCTTTTTTTTCTTATTTTTAATAAAATACAAAAGATTATGGCCACTGACTGCTCGATAAAAAACGCCATTAAATTCTTCGCTAAAAAACAAAGGCCGAGGGATAACTAATTTTCCTTTAAATAGTCCTGTTTCCCATAAATAATTAAGTACTTTAAAAACATTCTTTCTAGGCTCTTCACTGTGGGCCGAACAAACAATTTCCATTTCCTCTTCTTTATTAACTTTATTTAAAAAAGTAAGGCGATAGGAAATAACCACATGATAGGTAGTGGTCCAAATATTTTTTTTATATGACTCAATTTTTAACTTCACTATTTTTTTAAATGGTGGATAAAATTGCAAAACATTCTCAGTTAAATAAGCTAAAGCAAAATCTTTATCAAACAATGCACGTATTTTATTCATAGATTAATTTTTTTCACTATTACTTCGCCAATGATTAGACCAATGGCTTCTCCACAAGTCACGCTGAATGTGATTAATAAGTTTCTCTGCTTTTAATTTAATCACTAAACTATCTTGTGACGATAGCGATCTAACTGATTTTATTAAATCATTCAAAATTGATTCCACTTCATCAGGATTCCAGGCTACTGGCCCAAAATTGTGAGAGAAATCTGCTCCGCTAGCCCACCAAAACATACAGCTAGCTAGTCCCCGATCTAAATGCCAACGATATGCTTCATAAGATTTATCATCTGAAAAATCTTTCCCGGCTTGAATAGCTAAAGCTGCTAAACGCCATAAATCTCGATGAATAATATTTTTAGGATTATTCCAAATAATAAAAGGGCTATTTTTGTCTTTTAGATGATTAGTCTCCCAGGAAGCAGACTTCAGCTTAAACTTATTAAGACTCTTTTTTTGATTAAGAAATTCAGAAATTGTTGCAGTTTCTAATTTATCTAATCCTATCATTTTCTCTAACTCTCTTGTTGGATCTTGATGACGCAAACCATATAACTCAGAATCAGTAGCAGTGACTATTAGTTTTGGTAAATTATTATTCAAATCATTGTTTACCAAATCAGGCAAATATGCATTAGAAAAAGATCTACTCCTAACAATAACCTCTAAGCTGCTATTAGTATCGATAACTGCCGCCTCATATTTATCAGAATTGACTGAGGCCTCATCAACAATAATCCAGGTATAACCTAATCTTTTCACTAACTTAGCTAATTTTGGAGTATAAGCCATTTCGGGGAAAAAGAAACCACCGCCTTTTAAATCAACACCTAAAATTTCTTGAGTTAACTCTTCCTGTCGCCTAATTTGATACTCAACTTCAGTGATTGGTAAAAATGGCAAAAAGCCGTGATAGGCAGCAGAGCCGACAATCTCTAAACGGCCCTCATTAATTAGATCAATAAAGCTCGTCAACAGATCAATAAAACCTTCATCTTTTAATCGCTCTAAAAGACAGGCGCTGATATTGGCCGTAAATTTTAATTCTGGATTATCTTTAAGTATAGTAATCAAGCGCCAATAACTTTTTTCTACCGCCTCATTAATACGATAGAGTGAGCTATTTGCTGGTTGATAAAAATGTAAAAAATTTAACCACATCATAAATTATAATTTTTTAGCCCGCCTATATAAGCGGACATATTTTCTAGCAGGGATCTCCCAACTATTTGACTGTTGCATAGCTTTCTTAACTAATTTTAACCATGAATCACGATGACGGTAGTTTTCTAAAGCTCTCACAATAACTGCGAATAACTCAAATGGACTTTCTTTACGAAAGGTAAAACCATTACCACGTTTTGTGCTTGGATTATAGTCATCCACTGTATCAAATAAACCTCCAACCTCACGAACAATCGGGATACAACCATAGCGCATAGCGATTAACTGATTAATACCGCACGGCTCATGGATTGATGGTAACAAGATAAAGTCAGATCCAGCATAAATCTGGGTTTCGTATTGTTGATTAGCCTGATGAGAAGGAATAAAAATTATTTTTTTAGTGTATTTGCGAGCAAATCTAGCTAACTGATGAATATAATCTTTATCGCCAGCACCAATAATTATTATCTGTAAATCTAAAGCTAAAATCTCTGGCATAATCTTTAATAACAGAGAAAAGCCCTTTTGAAAAGTAATACGTGAAGTCATGCTAATTAAGGGTGTATTTTTACTTACTGGCAAACCAAAAAGTTGCTGTAATCTTAACTTATTTTCTACTTTATATTCTAAACTATCATGAGAAAAATTTTTAGCCAAGTCCTTATCCTTTTCTGGGCTATAGGCAATATAATCAATACCATTAACAATGCCAAATAAACGATCGGAACGATTACGTAGAATGCGATGTAAATCTTGACCAAACTTCTTAGTCATTATCTCAACACGATATTGTTCACTAACAGCATTAATAATATCTGCGGATAAAATGGCCCTCTTAGCAAAATTAATATATTCTAGATTTGGATCACTTAATTTTGGTATGGGGCGACGACCATAATCTTTATGCTCAAATGGCACTTCCCACCAATTATGACCTAGTTGAAATGCCAAATTATGAATAGTGAAAATTGTTTTTGCATTTTTTAAATTTTTTGAATGCTTAAAATCATGTTTTAAATAATATGGTATCAGTCCCGTCTGCCAATCATGACAATGAACAATATCAGCTTTAAATTCTAACATGGATAATAGCTTCAAAGAAGCTACATTAAAAACTAAAAAGCGTGCATTCTCATGACTAGAACCATAAAGGCGTTTATGTTGAGAAAAATATTTTTTATTCTCTACAAAGTATACTGGCAAATCATCCATTAAATAACCTTTCCAAAAGCTCACTAATATCTTTTCAGGGCCATCTAGTTTAAGTTCAATATTCTTAAAAATACATTCCAGATTATGAGCCTTCCTGCTTATCACACGTGAATACAAGGGTGTAATAACGCAAACATCGTGGCCTAGTCTTTTTAAAGATTTAGGCAAACTTCGAGCTACATCCCCCAAGCCACCTGATTTAGAAAAAGGAGACACTTCAGAAGTAATATGAGCTATTTTTAAAGCATTATACATAATTTTTATTAATACAATTGATTATTTGCGGCACAAATTGCTACCGCTAGAGCATCAGCCGCGTCATCAGGTTGCGGGAGCTCTGATAGTGATAAAATTAATTTAACCATTCTTTGAACTTGTTTTTTAGAAGCACGTCCATAAGCGGTTACTGCTTGCTTCACTTGAGGTGGACTAAAATTCGTAACTTTTAAGTTAGCTGCACTAAGGGCTAACAAAGCTACCCCTCTTGCCTGACCAACAATAAGAGCGGTCCGGACATTTTTATTAAAAAATAATTGCTCAACCGCAGCTTCATTAGGTTTATATTCCTTGATCAACCCCATTAACTCCTGATACATGCTCAATAATCTTAATTCTAAACTATCTTTAGAATCTGTTTTAATTGAGCCATAAGCTAAACAAGTCAAATTACTATTATGAACTTTTATAAAACCATAGCCAGTATCAGCTATTCCTGGGTCAATCCCTAAAACTATCTTAGTCATATAATATTAGCTCGAGTCAATCGTTTCTTTACGAGCTTTAAATAATCATTAATTCTCCTCTAGAAAGATAAGCTAATCTGATAAGTTTGTATACACTGCACCAACATCATCATTATCTTCTAACTCATCTAAGAATTTATCCAGTTTCTCTTGGCCTTCTAAGTCCAGCGCCAGTTTTTCTTTAGCTACATATTCAATTTCAGCTGATTCTAAAATTAAATTAAGATCGCTTAAATAGTCCTGCATCTTTTGAAAATCACTTAAAGCTGTATAAATAGTAAGTCCCTCTTCAGCACTAACAATATCTAAAGCCCCATTATCAATTAAATCTAATTCAATTTCAGCTAAATTTTTATTCTTTGCTATAAGATCTTCTTTAGTTATTAAAATTACTCCCTGTTGCTCAAAATTCCACATCACAGCCCCAAGTGCTCCGCCATTTTTAGTAAAAACATGACGTATCGTAGCGGCGGTCCGATTGCGATTGTCAGTGATTGTCCTAACAATAACTTGAGCGCCACCAGGACCAATCCCTTCATAATATAACTCCTCCATTTGATTGCCTCCTAGTTCACCCGTTCCTTTTTTAATCGCTCGCTCAATATTATCTTTAGGCATGCTTAAACTACGAGCCCGATCTATGGCTGACCTTAAAGCTGGATTCATTTCTGGGTCAGCTCCTTGTTTAGCCGCAATAGAAATATTATTGGCTAATTTAGTAAACATTGCTCCCCTTTTAGCATCAACTACCGCTTTTTGCCGATGGGTTGTTGCCCACTTAGAATGTCCTGACATAAATTAATAAAATTAATTAATACAAGCCTATCTTAACCCAAATTGAAATTTAAATCAATATCGGTTATAATAGAAACATCAATAAAATTAGCTAAAATTATCAATCATATGCAAAATATAGAATTAGATACTCTAAATATCAGTGTCCTGAAAGCTTTAGATTTTTTGCGTCAAACTAAGTTAGTAAAACTTAAAATAAAAAAATATGGTTTCCCTATTGTTATTGGCAGTGGCAACGCCTATAACGCTGGTCAAGTCATTTTTGCTACTCAAAAAGCAATTTTTGCTAACGAAAGCAATGCTCTAGAAATTTTAAAACGTTATCATGAATTAATTAAAAATAGGAACATTAGTCACGCTGTTATTATCTCTGCCTCTGGTGAAAAAGATTCAGTCTGGGAAATTAAAGCAGCTGAAAAAGCTGGTCTTAAAACAGTGCTATTAAGCTGCTCACCAAAATCTTCAGCTGCTAAAATAGCAGATGAAACTATTATTTTTCCTAAATTAAGCGAACCCTACACTTATAATGTATCCACCTATCTGAGTATGATTGCCGCTGCTTCTCAAGAAAACCTAACTTTAATTGAGCAATATATTCTTAAACTAAAAATCCCTAAAAAATTTCAATCATATGAATCTTATTCCTTTATCTTACCCGATAAGTATGCGGCAATAGGACCAATGATCGAAATTAAAAAAAGTGAACTCTTCGGACCTAATCTTTCCCTACGGGCCTTTACCTATGGAGACGCTCGCCACGCTAAATTTGTTGTCAGAGAAAAAAGTGAATTAGTAATTAGTCTCGGGGAAAATAAATACTTTGGAGAACCCACTAGTCGCTGGGAGATTAAAGAAAAAAAGCTACTCGGCCCAGCTTTTGTTATGGCTTTAAGTTATTTTCTAATCGGCTTAATCCAAGCATCAAAGACAGACTACTTCGCTAAAAACATTAGGGACTTTTGTACTGATTACGGCTATAAAGCCTATCCTGGAGCTAAGCCTTTTTCTGTAATAGTTCCAGGAAACGAATAATCAACAAATAAAAAATATTAGACAATAAAATTCTAATCTTTTTATTCAAAGTTCTTTACCTATTTACGTAGCCCTTGTGTAACTACTCTGTTAATTGATGTTCTAAGCTCTTTAGTGCTGGCAAGATAATATTTTTTTTTCACCTTTAAATTATTATCAAGCTCATAAACCAATGGTATGCCTGTGGGTATGTTTAGAGATATTATTTCAGTTTCTGAAATATTTTCTAAATACTTTACCAAAGCCCTCAAACTATTACCAGAAGCAATGATTAAAACACTTTTTTTGGCTAATATTTTTTTTCTAACTTCCTGCTTCCACCAAGGGACAACTCGCTCAACTACATCTTTTAAACTCTCTGTCTTTGGTACTTTAATATCTTTATACCGCCTATCTTTAACTTGATTGTATTTATTGCTTGCGCTAATAACTGGTGGCCGGACATTATAACTACGCCTCCATAATAGAACTTTTTTTTCACCGAATTTATTGACCATTTCTTTTTTATTTAGTCCCTGTAAATTGCCATAATGCTTTTCATTAAGACGCCAATCCTTAATTACAGGTAACCAGAGAGCGTCTAATTCTTCTAACACTAGGTTTGTCGTTCTAGTCACTCTCTTTAAAAGGGAACAGTACACTAAATCGAAATTAAATCCTGCCCGTTTTAACTTTTTTCCTGCTAACCTAGCTTCCCTTTCTCCTTGATCACTTAAATCAACATCGGTCCAGCCAGTGAAAAGACCCTTTTTATTCCACTCGCTCTCCCCGTGTCGTAAAATAACTAATTTAAACATATGATAGTATTGCTAATAATTAATAATTTACTATTATTATAACAGAAACTTATCTACTTAACCAAATTGACCAGATCACTTACTAATGATAGGATAAACCCAGTTTAATTCATAAAAATATTTCCCCAAAAAAACACCGACAACTTAAACAAATTCTCATTGAGAGCTCATTAATAGGTCTTAAGGGTTTGATGAACTTATTAAAATTAGTGACTAAATTATTTTCATTTATTTTTAAAGCTTTATTTGTTATATTAAAATTGTTTCTCTATCGCCCCTTTATTAAATTATACTATTTATTTTTTAGAATAAAAAAATATAATTTAGGGGAACAAGGCAAACTTGAGCTTTTTCGTAAAAAATCTGTTCACTTTATTGCTCTATTTTTTGTCATTATAGCCCTTATATTCAATGCTTCAAGTCATAAAACAGCTAAAGCTGCTTTAGGTAAACAGAAAGTGAGCGTTATGGAAGAAATAGTAAGAGATGAGTTTGATGATTCTGGCCAAAATACCTCTGAGCTGGTAGAAACATTAGCCCAACATGATAAATGGCAGATACATACTAATAATAAGTACCTAACAGAAAAAAATTACTTAGAAGGCACTAGTGGTTTAGGCGTAGAAGAAGAACCCATCATTGACCCTGATCTTATTAAATATCAAAATAATTTAATCTTAAAACCGCAACAAATAATTACTAGCGATGAAAATGATTTTAATAATGACAGGAAAGATGAACCTGAACAAAGAGAAGGAATAATTAAATATTTAGTAGAAAGCGGTGATACTATTAGTACAATTGCCAGAAATTTTAAGCTTAACGTTAATACAATCTTATGGGCTAATGATCTAACATCTTTTAGTATTATTAGACCAGGCGATGAACTCAACATCTTGCCGATTAATGGTTTCTTATATAAAGTAAAGAGTGGGGATAATCTGGGTAAATTAGCTCAGAATTATGATACTTCAATTGAGAAAATACTAGATAGTAATAAGCTTAGTCCTGACTCATCAATACAAATTGGACAAGAGTTAATTATTCCAGGAATACGTAAAATTAGCACTCCAGCAAAAAAGACTATTGCTAATAAACCAATTAACCCTACAAGTGGCCTTAATATAATAAAAGACATTGTTAGCACTGATAGTCCAATTGTTAGCAGTAATAAAATGCTTTGGCCAACAACTGGGACTCGTATTACTCAATATTTTTCTTGGTCTCATAATGGCTTAGATATTGCTGATAAAGTGGGCACAGCTATTTATGCTTCAGACAGCGGTGTTGTCGAAATCTCTCAAGGAGGTTATAATGGAGGTTATGGTAACACCATTTTGATTAATCATGGTGGTGGCAAAAAAACTAGATATGGCCATATGTCTAAATTACTTGTTTCTAAAGGAGAATCTGTTGAAAAGGGCGAATTAATTGGCTTAATGGGTTCCACTGGTAGATCAACTGGGCCTCATGTACACTTTGAAGTTATTATTAATGGCACAAGATATAATCCTTTAAATTATATTAGATAAATACATAAAATTAATTATATGATTTTTTTAGGAATAATTATTTTAGCAGCTGGAGTTATTCTAGTGATAAAGACAGAATGGTTTTTACAAAATTTTGGGCGGATTTCATGGTTTGAAAAAGTTTTAGGAACAGAGGGAGGTTCTAGGTTAGGCTATAAACTCCTGGGTCTATTAGCTATTACCATTGGCATTATTCTCGCGACTGGTAGTGGAGAGGGTTTTATCACCTGGCTTGTAAGTCCATTAGTATCAAAGCTTTAAAGTATTGACCAAAAATATAATAAGGGATAAGATAGCCTTGTTTGGGCCCTTAGCTCATCTGGTAGAGCACCTGCTTTGCAAGCAGGGGGTGGCAGGTTCGAGTCCTGTAGGGTCCACCAAA
>CAYURA010000002.1:0-47313 GCA_964446775.1 uncultured Gammaproteobacteria bacterium
TTGGTTCAAATATAATGATTAATTTACCAACCATTTTTGTCAATTAAACCGTTTTCCAGTTTACATTTTATTTATGTACATTTTGTGTGATAAAGGCTTGAACCGCGATATTCAGCGCTCAATGAATTATTTATTTGAAGCTCTTTTTTCAGAGTGAACGATAAATACAATTAAATTATATAATCGGTACTTAAGACTATCAAGTTCAAATGAGTTCTGATAGGGCTTATAATGGCTAATATTAAAAAAAATTTAAAAGTAATTATTTCTTTTAAATAATATTATAGCGATAGGCTGTTAATACTTTTAAAGTTTTGACATAAATTTTCAGCAGTTTTTTTATTTTTCATTCTATGTTAAAATACTAAGGTAATACTTGGTTTAAATCGTTTTGAATTTTTATATTTTATTATGCAAATAATAATTGATACTAGTAGATTAGATAGATTTTTTAATCTCCCGCCTGACCAAATGTTGTGGGAATTTTTCATTAATATTGGCTGGATTTTTATCGCCGTCCTTTTCCTTTATGCAGTTTTAATTATGTATCTCCAGAGTATTCGTGCTTATTGGGCAGCTAATAATTTAAAATTTATCCTATTAGCCCTTGACATACCCAAGGGTAATGAACAATCACCGAAAGCAGTAGAGAACATGTTTACCTATTTAGCTGGAGCTCATAGTACCCCTAATTTTTTTGAAAAATGGTTTGATGGTAAATTTCAGGTTTCTTTTAGTTATGAAATCGTTAGTTTAGAAGGTTATACGCAATTTTTAATTAGAACCCCAATTGAGTTCCGAGACTTAATTGAAACTTCAATATACTCTCAATATCCTGATGCAGAAATTGCTGAGGTAGATGATTATATAGATACTGTACCGCATAGATTTCCTGATGAGGATTATGATGTTTGGGGGACTGAATTTGTTCAAGCAAACCACTGGGCTTTTCCGATTAAACTATACCCTGAGTTTGAGTATAAATCTGGTCCCCTGGAGACACAATTTAAAGATCCAATGGCCTCATTGATGGATCTCTGTAGCTCTTTAAGAGAGGGTGAAAATTTATGGTTTCAGATGGTTGTCATTCCTATTGGTTTTAAATGGACTGAAGAAAGTGATGCTCAAGTAGAAAAAATAATTGGTAGAAAAAAAACCAATAAAGGCCTAGATACGAAAATAATTGAGTGGATCGGTGATGCTAGTGAATTTATTTATAGTATTTGGGGAGATATTGAGAATAAGGAAAAAGAAGATCGGCCAAAGCTAGTTATGGAGCTAGATCCAAAACAGCAAGCACAAATTGAAGCAATTGAACTTAAATCTTCAAAAGTTTCTTTCGCTATGAAAACAAGGATGGTTTATGTTGCGAGAAAGGATCTAATGTCACGTTCTAAAGTGGTTAATGGAGTAATTGGCTATACCAAGCAGTTTGCATCCCTCCACTTAAATAATTTAATGCCAGATATAAAGTATACCATGACTAAAACATCCTATTTCAATAAGAAAAAAAGATTGATTAGGAAGAAAAATGCTATTATGAATAATTACATCACCCGTGATGATTTTAATGGGCGTACTCCAGGCATATATAATATTGAGGAGCTAGCAACTTTATGGCACTTTCCTATTGAGGCAAATGTTAAATCACCAATGATTCAGAAAGCCCCAGGTAGGAAAGCAGACGCACCTTCTTCTTTGCCAGTTTTAAGTGATATTGCTGGTAGTTCAAGTCAGTTTTTTGAAGATGATATTTTAGCAGCTGATATTAATAAACAAGTTGCTAGCAAGAAAGATGAGAATAAAGAAGTAAAAGAAACTAATCATACATTAGAATTTGATAAGTCAGATTATAAATCAAATGGAAAAGACCAAGTTCCAGATAATTTACCATTTATATAATGAAAACTCCAGTTCAAAATTTAACAAAAAAAACTTTGCGTATTGGCATTGATGCTCGTTTTTATGGCCCCTTAGGTAAGGGATTGGGTCGTTATGTGCAGGAGTTAGTTGATAATCTGATTAAGATAAATGATGAAAGGGCTGGCGAATTTGAATATGTCATATTCTTAAGTAAAGCTAATTTTGATGAATTTCAATCTTCTTCCTTATTTATCAAAAAAAAACTGGTTAATTTAAAATGGTATTCTTGGGAAGAACAATTTTTTTTCCCGAAGATTATTAAACAAGAAATGATAGATTTGATGCATTTTCCTCATTTTAATGTGCCGATTTTTAGTCAGATTCCATTTGTAGTAACTATTCATGATTTAATTCTAACCCGTTTTCCTAGCCGACGCGCTTCTATATTACCTGCTGCTTTATATTGGTTTAAACAGCTTGCATATCGTCTAATTATTAAAACAGCCTTACTAAGAGCAAAGAAGATTATTACTGTTTCAAATTTTACAAAAGAAGACATTGTTAAACAATTTAAGATTAAACCAAAAAAAATATTAGTAACGTATGAGGGCGTTTCTAAGTTAGAGAAAATAACAACGTCTAATAAAAAAGTTAATAATTCAATTGTACTTTGGCAGAAATATAAAGTTAAAAAACCTTTTATATTGTATGTTGGCAATGCATATCCCCATAAAAACTTAGAATCATTACTTTTCGTTACTCGGAAATTAATTAATGAACATCCAGATTTAAAAATTGTTATGGTTGGCAAGGAAGATTATTTCTATCGAAGACTTAAAGATAGGTCAAGAGAAATTAAAGCTAGCTTAACTGACAATAATAATTTACATATTTTTCCTGGATTCGTTCCTGATGAGGATTTAGCAATTTTTTATCAGAATGCTCTCTTCTATATTTTTCCTTCTTTGTATGAAGGGTTCGGTTTGCCGCCTTTAGAAGCAATGTCTTTTTCTTGCCCAGTTCTTTCGTCTGATCAAGCTAGTTTGCCAGAGATTATTGGTGAGGCAGCTTTATTCTTTAATCCTTATGATGAATCAGACTTAGAAAGTAAAATAAAATTAATGATTAATGATGATAAATTAAGATATGATTTATCCGTTCTTGGTCAGGAGAGGGTTAAACTTTTTAATTGGTTAGATTGTGCTGAGAATACCAGGGAAGTATATCAAAATATTTTATTATAGAATTCCTATGTTTCATTTTTTATTAAAAAATAAAAAAAATAGACAAACAATGAAACAAGCTCAAGTTAGAGCACGTGACTCCTTTATTGTTGATTTAAGACCTCTTATAGAGAAACAAACAAAAACAGCAATTAATATTCCTTATGAGAAAGTAGTCAAACGAATTAATAATTCTAAAAATTCTTCCTTCATTGTAAGTCCAGAAAAAAATGAAAAGAGAAATAAGAAATTTAAGCGACAGAGATCCTATCGAGTGTCATTTAAGTCGTTAGCAGCTATTAAATTTTATTCTTGGCAGAGAAAAAAACGATTATTAAAAGATTTGCCATTATATAAAAAAGTAAAAAAGAACTTTAATATCTATAATGCTAACTCTTTAAAACAATTAAAGTCGACCAAAAGAATAATTAAGAAAAAAAATAAAAATCTAAAAGATAGAAATCAAGCAAATAGATACCTTTTAAATTGCTATCGGTCAATCTTTAGTTTTGTTATTGTTTTAATTATAATCATATTACCTTTTAAGATCTTAGCTTATTTTAAAATTATTGATTTGCCAAATTTAAAAGATACTGTCTTAAATAAATCATTATTAGCAATGGAGAATATGGTCATTGCTGGTAGTCAAGCATCAAATTTATCATGGAATGAAGCTACTAATAATTTTAGCATTGCCTCTCAGAGTTTTAATGAAGCTCAAAGTTCTTTAGATAAGGTAGATGATTGGTTGCTTTCTTTTGCTGCCTTTTCTAAAAACTCAGATTTAAAAATGGCTTCTTTTAGTAAGTCATTTTTAAGGGCTGGGCTAGCTGCTGCCCAGATGGGGCAATACTTGAGTACTGCTGGAGAAGTGATGGAGAGTGAAGAGACTGATAAAAATTGGGGAGCTTTGATTGACTCTTTTGTTCTCTATGGTAAATTAGCTCAAGTTGAAGCTAGGAAAGTAGAATCTGAACTAGCTGATATTAAGCCTAGCTCTTTACCACAAAAATATCAGGCTCAATTTTTAGATTTTCAAAATAAATTAAAACAGATAACTCAATCTTTAGAGTTATTATTATCTTCTGCTGATTCTGTTAAAAGCTTTTTAGGGGTAAGTGCAGATAAAAGATATTTACTTATTTTCCAAAATAATACAGAGATGAGAGGTTCAGGAGGATTCTTGGGTAGCTATGCTTTAGTTGATATTAGGAATGGGAATATTAGAAAATTAGAGGTACCGAATGGTGGTTCATATGATACAGAAGCAGGGATGCGTTTGTTTATAAAGGCACCAGAGCCATTACGTTTAGTGAATCCACGTTGGTTTTTCTGGGACGCTAATTGGTGGCCTGATTGGCCATTAACCGCTAAATCTTTAATGTGGTTCTATGAAAAAAGTGATGGCCCAACTGTTGATGGTGTTATTAGCTTTACACCTGATGTTCTGGAAGACTTGTTGATTATTAGTGGAGAGATTGATTTAGAGTCAGAATATGGCTTAACAATTAACGCCAGTAATTTCTATGATTTAATCCAGAAGGTTGTAGAAAAACCTAACTTGAAATTAACTTATCCAGAAGAAATCTTGAATTTGCCAGACAGTCCTGATAGTGAACCGAAAAAGATTATTGGTGATTTAATGATAAAAATTATCGAACAGTTACCTCAAGTGCTTAATAAAGAAAATCTACCAGCATTAGCCGTCGCGCTTGAGAAAAATTTAGCAGCTAAGAACATTCTTTTATATTTTAACGATGAAGATTTGCAAGCTAAGTTAAATAATTTTGGTATAAATGGTGCCATTAAAAATAATGAACATGATTATTTAATGGTAACTCATACGAATATTGCTGGTCAAAAAACTGATCGGGTGATGGAAGATAAGATTATTCATGAAACAGAAATTTTAGCTGATGGTAGTGTTATTGATAATTTAACCATCTATCGTGCTCATAAAGCTAATCGGGGAGATATTTTTAGCGGTGTTAGGAATGTCGATTGGTTAAGGGTCTATGTTCCTGAAGGTAGCATGCTACTAGATGCTAGTGGTTTTACATCGCCTGATGAACACTATTTTGATGAGCCGCAAGCAGAATGGCTTGATTTTCCAGCAATTTTTGATAATGAAGGAAAATATTTTACAGACCTAGAAAGTGCTACCAAAATATACAAAGAAAGTGGAAAGACAGTTTTTGCGAATTGGGTGATGACAGATCCTGGAGAAGTCTCTATAATTAACTTTAAGTATCGCTTACCATTAAAAATAAAAAAAACTGATTTAAGTTCAGATTCTTGGTTTGATAAAGCGGAGAGAATACTAGCGGGTAAGTTACCAGACTATTATCAATTTACACTTTTAATTCAGAAGCAACCCGGCGCTAAAGAAGCTTTATATAATCTGTCATTAAAATTACCTAATTTTTGGAGAATAGCTTGGAATTATCCAAAAAATACATCGTGGTCAGGAGATTTTAAATTAAATAGAGATAGATTTCAAGCGGTACTATTAGAAAATTAGCTTGATAGTTTATATAATTAAGTATTTTTTATATGGCTATTTTAAATAAAATGAATTTAGAAAAAAATAAAGAGAATAATCTTGAAACTAAAAAAGCAAAGAAGAAGCAGCTTAATAAATCATCATTAGAATCAACTTTCTTAGAACGACCACTACCTAAAGTTGAAGATGTTTCTCGTTTTGAGAGTTTAATCGAAAAAGAATTACAAATAGGGGAGACTGATGCTAATCTTTCTGCTATTTATAGTGATAATAAAGGGAAATTGGTTGATGTTAGTAAAGTTAAAAAGAAGAAAAGAGTGCCGATAATAATCTTTTTTAAACGAATTTTTGTTTTGACTATAATACTTTCAGCTGCTTATAGTCTTTATTATTATTATTTTCAGCAACCTGAAAACACTGGGAGCCTAAATTTTTATATTAATGCTCCTGAAAGAGTTACTCTTGGCGAGGAGTTCAATTATGAAATTATTTATGAAAATAATGGCCAAATAGTTCTTGATCAAGTTATGTTGGAAGTAGTGACGCCCGATAGCTCAGTATTAATAGAGTCTGTCCCAGAATTAGAGAATTATAAAAAATTATCCATTGGCACTCTTATGCCCGGAGAAAAGGGTTCATTAAAAATTAAGGCTTATTTAATAGCTCCAGCTGATTCAGCTAATATTTTTAGCGCTAGATTAACTTATATCCCGTCTAATTTCTCTAGTGAATTCCGCAAAGAGGCTAGTGTTAATACAGTTATATCCAACTTGGGTTTAATAATAAATATTGATTATCTTAATACGGCCTTAGTCGGTCGTCTGAATGATTTAAAATTTAATATATCATCTTTTAATAGTAATAATGATAATTTAAATGAAATATATTTAGATATAAATGGCTCAAATAACTTTCAATTGAAAAAGAATGTTAATAATGACTTAGAGTCTCATAGCGTAAAGACTAAAGCCCCGTTGAATAAAAATGATAATTTACAGAGTGCAGTTAAAGTAGAGGAAATCAGTGATTTTCGTTATCTATTAAGTGAAATTCCAAGAAAATCAGATGATCGATTTAGCTTACCGATTAATTTTAGTTTCAAAGAAAAGTCTGAAGCTAAAGAAGATCTTACCTTTCGATTATTAAAAAAGACGGCTGATAGCAAAGAGCTTATTTTTTGGGACAAAACTTTATCTTTTGATTTAGTAAATAGTGACTTGAATCTTGAGTTATCACTAAATGAAAAAAAAGGTGATCAAGCAGTTAATTTTGGCGATAATCTTAATTATTCTTTGTCTTATGTAAATAATGGAGAGACAGCTTTATTTGATTTGGTTTTAATGGTAGTTATTAATGGGGATCTGGTGGACTGGTCTTCTTTAGTTGATCCATTAGGATCTTCAGTGGCTGGCAATACGATGATCTGGACTAAAGAAGATATTCCCGCCTTATCAGAACTAGCTCCTGGTAAATTAGGCAAAATAGATTTTAGTTTGCGTGTAAAAGATTTCTCTCTAAATAATATTTCTACTGATAATCAAATTATTAGTTATGCTCAATATGGTTTGAGTGCAGCAGTAGAAGCTGAAGCCGAAGATAGCCGTAGTAACACAATTATTAGTCCACTAAATAGCGATTTATCTTTAACTGAGAAGATTCTCTATTTCAATGAAGATAATCTTCCAGTTGGTTCTGGTCCTTTACCACCAAAAGTTGGTGAAAAGACTAGCATGAGAGTAATGTGGACTATTAAAAATAATTTACATGATTTAGAGAATGCAGAAGTTGTTATGAATTTAGCTCAAGGTCTTAGTTGGGATGAGAAAGCTAATACTAATGTAGGTCGGATATTATATAACGAGGAAAATAGATCGATTACATGGCGTCTGGGATACTTACCTTTGTCAGTTTATCGAGCTGATGCAGAGTTTAATATTAGCCTCACTCCTAATGAGGATGATCGTGACAAGATTCTTATATTATCTTCAGGGACGACAGTGAAGGCAATTGATGCAAAAACTAAGGCGGAAATTAATCATAAAACTAAAGCTAAGACCACTAAGTTAGAAGATGATGAAATAGCGGGTCTATCTAGTAATGGGAGGGTTGAATAGTATGACTATTGTAAAAAGCATAAATAATGATGATCATTCACCACGGTTTCGAAGCTTAAAAACTAATCATGGTATATTAAGCACGCCTTTTTTTATGCCAGACGCTACCAGGTCTTTTATCAAGACCTTAAGTATTGATGACTTAAAAAAGACAAAAACGGAATCAATAGTGGTTAATACCTTTCATCTTTATTTACAACCAGGGATTGATGTTTTAAAAAAAGCTGGTGGAATCCATAAATTTATGGATTGGGATCTTCCAATCGTTTCTGATTCTGGTGGTTTTCAAATTTTTTCATTAATACATGGTAGTCAATCTAGAATGGGGAAAGTTGATGATGATAAGGCTAGTTTTAAATCTCCCATTGATGGTTCCTGGCATGAAATTAGTCCAGAAAAATCAATACAGATTCAGTTTGACTTAGGTGTTGATATTATTATTTGTTTAGATGAGTGCCCTCCAAATGACTGGTCGCGAGAGGACTTAGGTGTAGCGGTCAAGCGGAGTATTAATTGGGCAAAACGCTGTAAACAAGAATATCTAAGACAACTTCATATGAGAGGTTTAAATAATAATAATCGGCCATTAATTACTGCCGTTATTCAAGGAGGAGAAGATGAGGCTCTGCGTAAATACTGTGCTCAAGAATTAGTAAAGATTTCTTTTGATATTTATGGATTTGGTGCCAGCCCTGTAGACACTCAAGGTAATTTTATGGCAGAGACATTATTTAAAACAGCTTCTTTTATACCAAGTAATGCATATCGATTTGCTTTAGGTATTGGCAACCCAGAAGATATCTATCGATCGTTTCTTATGGGTTGGGATATTTTTGATTGTGTTATTCCTACTAGGGAAGGGCGTCATGGTCGGCTTTTCTACTTTAATTCTGATTTCCATGGTTTTTCTGGACAAGCTAGAGAGAGTAGAGCCATTATCGATTTCCCTGATTTTTATAAGACCATTAATATAGCTAATTCGAGATTTAGAGATGATTTTTCTCCAATTAATGCAAAAAGTGGTTTTAGTGAATTACGTAATTATACTAAGGCTTATTTATATCATCTTTTTAAATCCAAAGAATCATTAGGTCAAAAATTAGCGAGCCTGAATAATTTAGAGTTTTATCAAAACTTAATCTTAGAATTAAAGAAAATAAATAAATAAATAAATAAAAATATTACTATGCTGACAAAAATAATTGCTACAATTGGAACAAAAAGTGAATCACCAGACAACTTAATAGCTCTTTTAGATGCTGGTGTAAAAATTGTGAGGGTAAATTTTTCTCATGCTAATTATCATCAATATAAAAGGATTCAGAATATTGTTCGCACATATAACAAAGAGAAAAAACAAAACATAAAAATGATGTTGGACCTGCAGGGCCCTAGGATTAGGGTGGGTCAAATGCCAGAAGATGGAGTGGATCTTCATACAGGTGAAATATACCATTTTACTTATAGTAATAAGGCGTATCAAAAAGATGGTGATATTATTCCAATAGATAGTCCAGATTTGTATAAATTTATGAGAAAAGGAGCAATGCTATTTTTATGTAATGGTGATATTGAACTTAAAGTAATTAGTGTGGCTGACAGAGTTATTAAAGCCCAAGTGATAAATCGTGGCGTACTCAATTCGCGTAAAAGCATTAATGTGCCAGATACGGTCATAAAAGAAGGCGGATTAACGGCTAAAGATTTAAAAGATCTTCAGTTTGGAATAAAAGCTGGAATGGATTATGTGGCTCTTTCGTTTGTGCAATCAGCTAAAGATGTTATGAAACTAAAGAAGATATTAGGCCCTAAGTCTAATGTAAAAATTATTTCCAAAATAGAACGGAGAATTGCTTTGAAGAATATTGATAAAATTATTTTTGCTTCAGATTTAATAATGGTGGCAAGGGGTGATTTAGGAATAGAAGTGCCAATAGAAGAGTTGCCTATTTTGCAAAAAAATTTAGTTCGTCATGCTCATTGGCATAATCGTCCGGTTATTATAGCCACTCAAGTAATGACTTCAATGATAAAAAATCCACACCCTACTAGAGCTGAAGTTTCCGATATTGCCAACGCTGTTTATGATGGAGCCGATATGATCATGCTGTCAGATGAAACAACCGTCGGGGAATATCCAGTCATGGCAGTTAAGATGCTTAAAAAAGTTATTAAAAGAACTGAAGATAGTATTTATAAAACTAATCTAATTAATTAATTAATATTTTAATTTTATGAGAATAAAAGAAATTACTGCCTTAGAAATAATAGACTCGAGAGCATGCCCCACCATCTCTGTAACAGTTAGATTAGAGGACGGAAGTTTTGGTGAGTCTTCTGTGCCTTCAGGAGCTTCTACTGGAGCTTATGAAGCCGTAGAGTTAAGAGATGATGATAAGTCACGTTATCACGGTTCTGGCGTCCTCCAAGTAATTAGGAATATAGAAGAGATAATAGATCCTAAACTTATTAACCAGGATGTCTATAAGCAAGAAGAAATAGATCAGATAATGATTGACTTAGATGGAACTGATAATAAATCAAAATTAGGAGCAAATGCTATTCTAGCAGTTTCCATGGCTTGTGCTAAAGCAGCGTCAGTTTCAAGCAGTATGCCTCTTTATGAATACTTGTCTCAGCTTAACCCCAAGTTTTCTGGAAATTATTTAATGCCAATACCGATGATGAACCTTTTAAATGGCGGTAAGCATGCTGACTGGTCAACAGATATTCAGGAATATATGATATTACCAGTTGGTGCTAAAAATTTCGATCAGGCTATTAGGATGGGTGTTGAAATTTATCAGTCTTTAAAGAGTATTCTGCAAAAAAATAATTATTCTATTTGTGTTGGTGATGAGGGTGGTTTTGCCCCTAAGTTTAAAGATAATGAAGAAGCTTTTAAATTTTTAGAGCAAGCTGTCATCACTTCAAATTATAAATTAAATAAAGATATAGTTTTTGCAATTGATGCAGCTGCTACTGAATTCCATCACGGTAACCTATACCACCTAACTAAAGAAGGAAGACAATTAACTTCAAATCAACTAATTAAATTTTATAAAAATTTAGCTGACACTTATCCGATTATCTCCTTTGAAGACCCCTTAGCAGAAGATGATTGGCAAGGCTTTAAAGATTTTAGTCAATCTTTAAAGGGAGTGCAAGTTGTTGGTGACGACCTTTATGTTACTAACACAAAAAGATTAGAGCGTGGGATTAAAGAAAAAAGCACTAATTCAATCTTAATTAAACTTAATCAAATTGGCACGCTTTCAGAAACGATTAAGGCAATTAATTTAGCTCAAGAAAATAATCTTACTACAATTATTTCTCATCGGAGCGGGGAGACTGAAGATACTTTTATTGCTGATTTATCCGTTGCAATGGAGAGCGGACAGATTAAGACTGGGGCTCCATGTCGTAGTGAAAGAACTTCAAAATATAATCGTCTTTTAAGAATTGCCTCTGAATTAGGCCCAAAAACAACTTATGCTAAATTTCCTTTTAAAGTATGAAATATCTATTATCAATATTAACATTATTTTCATACCTGGGAGCCCACGTTTTAATGTTTTTTACCTGGCGTTATTTTTTATTAATAACTGACCCTTATCTACAAATAGCAATCGCTTTTATTCTACTAATGGCGATCATATTGTCAATCATTGCCCCGCTGTTGATATATTGGAAAGATAATATTTTTAGTCGTTCTTTGTATTTAGTTATTGGTCTTTGGGTGGGCCTATTAGCTAACTCAATCTTATTAGCCACAGTCTATTATTTATTCATCATAATTTTTCCAAGTTTAGAGCTAAATTTCTATTTAAGGTCTCTCTACATTACGATTCTACCGATATTACTCTTGATTCCAGAGGCTTGGTCAGCTAGAGTCTGGAAAATAAAAAGAATCAAAGTGGCTATTAAAGATTTACCTGATTATTGGGTGGATAAAAAAATTATACACCTTTCAGATATACATTTAGGACCAATTTGGCGCCAGAGTTTTTTTGACAAATTACTAAAACGGCTTGATGAGCTTAAACCTGAGGCAATATTTATAACCGGAGATCTATTTGATGGCATGGAAGCAAATTTTACTTGGTTCAGCCAACGTAAAATCAATACCCCTAGCGGTGTTTATTACTCTTTTGGTAACCATGATGTACAATTGGGTAAGAATCGGGTTAAATTACTTTTAAAAAATTCAGGCATTAGAGTGCTTGATGATGAATTGCACGAAGAAAAAGGCGTACAAATTATTGGCCTTAGTTTCTACACAGAGAAATGCAATAATTTGAGTGAAAAAATCAGGAGAGAGGTAAAGTATAGTCCTTCAAAACCTAGCATTTTGTTATATCATGAGCCAAAAGATGTAAAAATAATAATGGAAACTGGAATAGATTTGCAGTTATCTGGGCATACTCACGCCGGTCAAATTTGGCCATTTAATCTATTAATTAAGTTATTATATAGAGGCTTTGTTCATGGCATCTATCGGAACAAAGATTACACACTTTCGGTTAGCGCGGGTACTGGCACATGGGGGCCGCCTTTACGTTTAGGATCGCGTTCAGAGATAATTGTTTTACAGCTTATAAAAAAATAATTTAATTTTTATGGATATTTCTCAGCTTTCTAAAACTTTAAAAGCTTTACCTAAATATCGATTTAATCAGGCTTTTCAAGCAGTCTATCAAGACTATATTTCTGACTGGCAAGAATTAAGTGTCTTTCCGTTAGCCTTAAGAGCGGATTTAAATTTAATTTGCCCGCTGACAATTAATGGGAAAGTAATAAAAGACGGCACTAATCGAGATACGGAAAAAGCTTTAATAACTTATAAGGATGGAGTTGTGGTCGAAACAGTCTTAATTCGTCATCGGGATAAGAGGCATACCCTCTGTCTTTCAACACAAGCAGGCTGTCCTTTAGCTTGTAGTTTTTGTGCTACTGGTAACGCAGGATTTCAAAGAGATTTGACGTCCGAAGAAATCCAACAGCAGTATATATTTTGGGCTAGAGAGCTTAAACAAAAAAAAATAAAAGAAAGAATTGATAATCTAGTCTTTATGGGTATGGGAGAGCCTTTTTTAAATTATGATAATTTTATTAATGCGGCTAAGGAATTTCATAATCCAGAAAAATTTAATATTGGCTCAAGGCGGATGTCAGTTTCAACTTCTGGAATTGTTGAAGGTATTAAAAAATTAGCTACTGAAAAAATGCAAGTTAATTTGGCGGTTTCTCTCCATGCTCCGGTTGACTCTTTGCGTATACGCTTGATGCCAATCGCTAAAAAATATTCAATAAATAATATCTTAAAAGCTGTGGATTTTTATATTGCTAAAACAGGTAGGCGAGTCATGTTTGAGTATTTGATGTTAAAAAATATTAATGATGGAGATGATGATGCGGAAGCCCTGTCTTTAATCATGAGGAAAAAACTTTATCTTATCAATCTTATCCCTTACAATCCGACTGGCAATTTTCAAGCATCAAGCCCGATTAGAATTGAACAATTCAAGAAAAAACTAGAAGAGCTGGGTGTCGCGGTAACTTGCAGACATAGCCAGGGGCAGTCAATTAATGCTGCCTGTGGTCAATTAGCTGGAGAGAAGAAAAGATCATCTGTTATAAATACTTAATTTTGCTTGAGTTAATTATTATTGATATGATTAAAAAAATAACATAATTGAAAATATTATTTATAATCTGGTTTACTGGTTCAAAGTAATCTTTCTTTTTCCCTTACTTATATGATTATTGCTAAAAAAATTAGAATCTTAAATACTTTAGGAACAATTGTGATGTATCCAGTCTTATTTCTAATAGCTTCTATCTTAATTATTATGCTTATTGGTAACTATGGCAGTCTAGTTTTATTAGTAGTTGGGATTATTATATATTTATGCTTTAGATATAAAATAGTAAGAGCCTTAGTCGCCTAATTAATTAGCGTAATTTTTAGTTTAATCCTATTTGAAAGCCACAGTGGCTCAGATGAGGAGGTGATATCTTTTTTAATTATATTACCCGCTTTTATATCCGCTATTTTCTTCTTTGTGAGTTATCGCTTAGAGAAAAAATTATTTAAACAGAAAAAACTTGTGACCAATAAATAGATTATTGATTAATTTTTTGTGTTTAGATTTTTAAAAAACCATCTTTTAAAAAAGATGGTTTTCTCTACTTTTGAAGTTCAGCAATCACCTGTTGTAGGTGCTGCAGAACTTTTTTGTGTGGAGCCTTGATTATTGTTTCGAATTTTTTAGCTTTTGGAAGTCTAAAAAATTGACATACTTCTAATTTTTTATTTGACAATAGCCAAGTGAAATCTTCTCCTCCATCTTTATATTGGATAACAGTTAAGTATGGAGATTTCTCTAAGAAGGCTTCGCGCAGTCTTGAGAAATCAAGATATTCTGAAATGTTATCCAAGTACGTAAATCCAATTTTGCGCCCTGGAATACGTATCAAAAAATTAATTTTTAAAGATTTTATGGCTTTGTTTGTTATTTTTTGCGCTCGGTGATAGAGCTCATAAAAACTTTCGACTAAGGGGCTGCTCCCCTCACTAGCTATTTCAGTGATTACTTCTTCATAAATAGCTTCATAAATAGCTAAATTTGAATTTAAGCCTTTTATCATCGCTGTTTTTAAAGCTTTCACATATCTGGAGACTTCCAGATTAGTTTGCCAATTATCAGAGGCCATATCACCATCTTTTTTTCTCATTGACTTAGTGTAGATCTTTGTCATGAGTTCGTCTATATCAGTATTATCTTTTTCCCAATTATCAAAAGGAAAAAAGATGATATGAGAAATAAGATTAATCTTTTCACTAAGATAGATTTCAATATCAGGATGATATTGGATTGATGAGGTGATTGATTTAGGATCTATGTTACAAAGAATTATTTCTTTTGCACCACTAGCCCAAAGTGCACTCGGAGTGGTGGCTGAGACTAGAATATAGCCAGCATTTTTGGCTGCGGCTAAGAAGAAGATTGAAGAAACATTATAAGGGTTATATATTATTATTTTTTTCATGATAAATATTTTTTAATGTTCTTCAAGAATATTGACACACTATTACTTAGTTGTCAAAAAATAGATATTTTAATAAATATTTTAGACATAAAATTAATTATTTGTTATTATGTTTATAGTATTTAATAATTATTAATTTAAAAAAATATGTTTAAAATAAGTCTTTTGCCTTATAATTTTACTGCTCTAGAGCCTTATATTTCTCGTCAGACAATGGAGCTTCATTATTCAAAGCATCATCAAGCTTATGTTAATAAGTTGAACGAGTTAATAGACAAGACAGAAATGGAGAAGAAGAGTTTAGAGGAAATAATTAGGTTGAGCCATAATAATATAGAGTATAGTTCAATTTTCAACAATGCTGGACAGCATTATAATCATGAACTGTTTTGGTCGAGTTTAAGCCCTCTGGCAGATGACAGGGAGGTGCCAGAGTTATTGTTAAAAATGATTAATCGAGATTTTATTTCAATGGATGGCCTATTAGCGGCTTTTAAAAGAGAAGCAGCAGCGCAATTTGGTAGCGGTTGGGTTTGGCTTGTTTTAGAAGGAGATAGCTTAGCAGTTAAAAAAACAGGCAACGCTGAACCTATTTTTTTACAAAATTTAAAACCACTTTTAGCTTTAGATGTTTGGGAACATTCATATTATCTTGATTATCAAAATATGCGTTTAAATTTTGTCGAAGCAGTGTTTAATAATCTTTTTAACTGGAAATTTGCCGCAGGGCAGGTTGGTATTTAATTTTATGAAGGCGAGTCCATATTCGATGATAAAACCCGAAATACGTTTACCTTATACAGAAATATACTTAATTAGACATGCTAATCCTGATTATAGTTTACAAGCTAGTCTTGGAGACAAGGCCATGCCTCTGTCAAAAGCTGGTATAGAACAATCTAAACTATTAGCTTTAGCTTTGAAAAAAAGTGAAATAGATGTTGTTTATGCTAGTGAGATGCAAAGGGCTAAATCAACTGCAGAATTTTTAGTCCCCAGAAAAAAAATCATTATTGATCCGCGATTAAATGAGATTGATTGGGTTAACTGGCATCGAGTTAAATATTTTCGTACTTCTGAAAATCGGCGTAAACAATATTTAAAAAACTACCATGATTTAGACAAGCAACTTGATAAATTTCAAGCTAGAATGCGTAAACTATTGGCTAGCATGGTTAGGAATAATAAAGGAAAAAAAGTGGCTTTATTTTGTCATGGGAATATCATTAAATCAGTATTAACCAGTATTATCAATGCAGATGTAATAGGTTTCTTGTCATTAGAAATTTTTCAAGCTTCAATTAGCCGTTTAGTCATTGACCAAAACAATTACGTTAAAGTTTTATGTATTAATGATTTTAAGCATTTAAAAACTCAACCTAGCGAGGACTTGTTTACCACTTTATTAGATTAACATTTATTTATCTTTTATTAGCATAATATTTAGAATATAAGCTCTTGACATGGTCTTTATTTTAAGTTATTCTAATATCAGATTAAATCTTTCTATTTCAAAAGATTTTTTCATTTTGAGTTTTTATTTATTAAATAATAATGTCACGCTTATTTAATTTTTCTTGCCTTAATATCTTTTAAGAAGATTTAAGATTAATGAGCGGATGCCTCATAATTTATATGGGGGACAAAGAAAATTTATGTCAAAGTTACCAAGTCTAGAAGAGATGTTAAAAGCAGGTATGCATTTTGGCCACCGGACTCACCGTTGGCACCCAAAAATGAAGCCTTATATTTTTGCAGCTAAAAATGGTATTTATGTTATTGATTTGGAAAAAAGTAGGGAAAAGTTGTCCGAAGCTTTGGATTTTATGTCCAAATTAATCAAGGACGGCAAGACTATATTATTTGTTGGCACTAAAAGTCAGATTAAAGAACCAATGCGAAAAATGGCAGAAATTACGGGGCAACCTTATATCGTCGGGAAATGGCTTGGTGGTTATCTTACCAATTTTACAGTTGTTAAAAAATCAGTTAAAAAGTATCAGGAGCTAGTAGAGAATAGAGATGCTGGTAAATTAGATAAATATACAAAGAAAGAAAGATTAGATTTTGATCGCGAAATAAAAAGGTTACACGAAAGGGTTGGCGGTTTAACTAACTTAAATAAAATGCCAGATGCAGTTTTTGTTTGGGATATTAAGGAGGAGTCGACCGCTGTTGCTGAGGCGACTAAAAAGAACATACCGATTATTGGCATTTGTGATACTAATGTTAATCCCGAATTAGTCACCTATCCAATACCAGCAAATGACGACGCGACTAAAACCGTTAAATTGCTTATAGGAATTATTCAATCAATAATTATTGATGCCAAGAAAGACTTAAAAAATTAATTTAATTAATATGGAATTAATAAAACAATTAAGAGAAATTACTGGGGCTGGCATGGTAGATTGCAAGAAGGCTCTAGATGAGGCTAATAATGATTTACAACAGGCAGTTGGTCTATTAAGAAAAAAAGGAATAGCTAAAGCTGCTAAGAGAAGTGGTAGAGAGACTAATGAAGGGGTGGTTAAAGTGGCTATTAATGCTGATAAAAATGAAGCTTATATTTTAAGTCTTAGTTCAGAAACCGATTTCGTAGCTCGTAATGATAAGTTTCAGAGTTTTGCTGATTCAGTTATTGTATTAGCAATGGAGAAAAAAGTCGATAGCATGGAATCTTTATTAGCCCTAAAGCTTATCAATGGGACCGTCAAAGAAGACTTGGATATTTTGAGTGGCACAATAGGAGAAAAGTTGGATATTTCGGCTTATGGTAAAGTCACGGGGGCCACTGTATCTGCATATTCTCATTTAGGTGGTAAAATAGGTGTAGTTGTCGCTTTAGATCAACCTGATAAAGAGGATATAGCTAGTGATATAGCAATGCAAATAGCTGCGACTGACCCGAGGTATTTAGAACCAGAAGAAATCAAAGCCGAAGAACTAGAACGCGAAAAAGAAATTTATAGAGAGCAGCTAATTAAAGAGGGCAAGCCTGAATTAATGATTGAAAAAATCTTACTCGGTAAACTGGCTAAATACTATAGTGAGGTATGTTTAGTGGAGCAAGAATTTATTAAAGATGATAAGAAAAAAGTTAAGGATATTTTGGCGGATGTTAAGGTTATTTCTTATCTTCGATTTAGCCTTTAATAGAAACAAAAAATATTAGAAGGCCTATAAGGGCCTTCTCTTGTTTATGAAAATTGCACAAGTTCGATTCTCAAAGTGGGATAAATTATATAGCTTTAGTCTAAGTGAAGACTTACCAATAAAGATCAATGATTTTGTTGTGGTTAATACTAATCTAGGTCAAGAAATAGGTAAGCTAATTTCTATTACTAAAGAAGAAATGAGGGCCGACCTAGAATTGCAAGCAGTTATAAGGTTAGCAGAAGAAGCAGAAATTGAGAGAGTTTATGATTTAAAAAAGAGAAAAGAAGCTCTAGATATTTGTCAGGCAACTGCTAATCGATTAAAACTTAAAATGAAATTTATTGATGCTCGTTTTTCTTTAGAACCAAAGAAGCTTGTTTTTGCTTTTGTTTCTGAGAATAGAATTGATTTTCGTAATTTAGTAAAAGAATTAACAACTACTTTTAATTTAAATATTAGACTTCTACAGATAGGATCTCGAGATCAGGCTAAAGTTCAAGGAGATTGTGGCCCGTGCGGACTTAAACTTTGCTGTCGTTCTTTTATGAGTGATTTCACTACCGTTAGCACGGAAATGGCTGAGGCGCAGCAATTAAATCATCGTGGTAGTGATCGGATATCGGGCATGTGTGGGCGTTTAATGTGTTGCTTAGGTTTTGAATATGAAGGTTATAAATACTTAGCAAATGAGTTAGCTCCAATTGGTACAAAAATTAGAGTTGAAAACAGAACAGGTACAGTTATTGGTCATCATCTATTAACACAGCAACTTGATGTTCGTTTCCCTGCAGAAAGGAATGATGAACGAGATCAAATAGTTAAGATTGATTCAAAACAAAGAAAATATAGCCTGATTAATAAGAAAAAAAGGTTTAGTAAGTGAGGCTAGTCTGGGATTTTAAAATTTTTTTTGTTAGTATAAATATGCTATAATTATATATCTAATTAATTAAATAAAAATTTTATGGCTATTAATATTGCAATAAATGGTTTTGGCCGGATAGGCCGAGCAGCTTTTAAGAATATCATTGATTATTATCCAGAATTAAAAGTTGTAGCTATTAATGATTTAAGTGATAAGAAGAACATCGCTCTATTGCTCCAAAGTGATTCCTGTTATGGTCGCTATCATCGAATAGTTAGCAGTGATGAGCAGGGCATTATTGTCGACAAAAAAAGATATCCAGTTTTTGCTGAAAAAGAACCAGAATTATTGCCTTGGAAAAAATTAAAGATTGATATTGTTTTAGAATGTACTGGTAGGTTTAATAGTGAAAAAGGTGCTAATTTACACCTCATTGCAGGAGCTAAAAAAGTTATACTTTCCGCACCAGCAAAAGAGGGTAAAGTTAAAACGATTGTTTTAGGTGTTAATGAAAATAAATTAAAGAAAACCGACCATATTATTTCTAATGCTTCTTGTACTACTAATTGCCTTGCCCCTGTAATGGCCGTTCTTAAAGAAAAAATTGGTGTTAAAAAGGCAATTATGACAACCATACATTCATACACTGCTGATCAGAATTTAGTTGACGGCGCTCATAAAGATCCACGGCGTGCTAGAGCAGCCGCCGTTAATATTATTCCTACTACGACTGGAGCAGCTATTTCAGTCACAGAAACCATTCCTAGCTTAGTTGGCAAATTCGACGGTATAGCAGTTAGAGTGCCAACTCCTGTAGTTTCTTTATGCGACATAGTTTTTATTGCTTCTAAAAAAACCAGTATTGAAGTTATAAATAAAGCTTTTGAAAATGCAGCTGAAACTAAACAAGGCCTCCTTGATGCATCAAAAGAAGATTTGGTTTCCACTGATATTATTGGTGATAGTCATAGTGCGATTATTGATTTAAAAAACACTAAAGTAGTTGATGGTGATTTGGTTAAAGTAATAGCTTGGTATGATAATGAGTGGGCCTATGCTTGTCGATTGGTTGATTTGGCTTTTTTAACAACTAAATTTATTAAATGAGTCAATTAATGTTCTATGCAAGATAGTAATCAGTTAGCTAATAAAGAAGAGAGCAGGGAGAAGCTCATTTCATTTTTTTCGTTGCTTAAGAGTACCTGGCAGTTTTATCATCATCGATTTCTTGACTTTACTGAAATGTACATCTGGGGCTTATTTGGAGCTATCCCCTTGCTAATCATTGGTTTAATTATTCTTGGATTCTCTTTTTTAGGCTTGGATTCAGCATTGTTGAGATTTATTTTTGTCATTCTAATAATCTTAGCCTTACTTTATTTTCTTTATTATAGTATAAGAGCTCATATTGGTATCATTTTATTGATAAAAAATGAAAAGGCCAAAGTAAAACCAATTTTTATAGAAACAAAAAAATTCTTTAGATCATATCTCAATACTAGTGTTAATGTCGGAATTTATATATTTTTTCTAACTATCTTATTTATAATTCCAGGAATTATCTTTTATATTTATTGGATTTTTACTACCCTATTAGTTGTTTTAGAAGAAATAAAAAAACCGATGGAAGCCATAAAAAGAAGCAAAAACTTAGTTAAGGGCTATTGGTGGGCAGTGGCTGGTCGTCTGATTCTTATATTTTTTATTTACTTAATAGTGTTGAGTATTATTATGTTACCTGCTGCTATTAATATTGATCCTGTAACTAAAATCGAGACATTTAAGTACTTAAGTCAAGATCTTGGTCAAGTTTATCAAATCTTAGCAAATCTTATCGGGGCTCTTTTAAGTCCTATATTAGTTGTCTTTAGCTATTTCTTATACAAAGACATATTAGCTAAGAAAAAATAATTAATGTTTATCCCGGATTACATTTTAGATATTTTAAAACGTTTAGGAGCGTCTGGTTTTAGTGTAGAATTAGTGGGTGGCTGTGTGCGTGATTTATTGATGGATAATCAGCCTAAAGATTGGGATTTAACAAGTAAAGCTCATCCTGAGCAAATATTAAAAATATTTGCAGAAGCTAAGTATGAAAATAATTTTGCAACCGTTATTATTCCAATTAAAAAAGATAATGAATTATTATCTGTAGTTGAAATTACTACTTATAGAAGTGAACAAGCGTATTCTGATAGGAGACATCCTGATGAGATTAAATTTGAGACTGAGTTAGATAAAGATTTAGAAAGACGTGATTTTACTATAAATGCCATGGCCTTACGCTTAAATGATTCTGGCCCTATTGTTATCTCCGACCATAGGTTTGAGATAATTGACCTTTTTGGTGGACAAAAAGACTTAAAGAAAAAAGTTATTAGAGCAGTTGGCGAGCCAATAGATCGTTTTAAAGAAGATGCTTTACGAATGATGCGGGCGATTAGGTTTTCGGCTCAATTAGAATTCAGTCTCGAGCCAAAAACCTTAAGAGCGATTACTAAGATGCCTGGCAGTATTAAATTTGTGGCCAAGGAAAGAATAAAGGATGAATTGATCAAGATTTTGTCATCTAATCATGCTGCCGAAGGCTTTTTACTTCTCCATGAGGCCAAATTATTACAATATATTATTCCTGAGCTTGAGCAGGGAATAGGAGTTAAACAAAATCATCATCATATATATGAAGTTTTTAAGCACAATATTCTCTCATTAAAATATTGTCCAAACCCTAATTGGAGAGTTCGTTTTGCCGCCCTATTACATGATATTGGTAAGCCCAAATCTAAGAAAATAATTAATGGTCAAGCAACCTTCTATAATCATGAATACATTGGAGCTAAAATGGTTGATAGAATAATGTTGCGCTTAAAGTTTAACAATGAGGATCGAGAACGAGTTGTAAATTTAGTAAGAAACCACATGTTCTATTACAACGTAGGGGAAGTGACAGGCGCTTCAGTGAGAAGGTTGATCAATAAAGTCGGTCATGAAAATTTACAAGATTTAATTCATTTAAGGGTAGCTGATCGTTTAGGCTCAGGTACTCCTAAAGCAATGCCCTATAAGTTGAGGCATCTCCAGTATATGATGGAAAAAGTTCAGCATGATCCAGTGTCAGTTAAAATGTTAAAAATTAATGGAAGCGACTTGATTAATAATTTAAAATTAGAACCTGGTCCTAAACTAGGAGCAATATTAGATGTTTTGTTAGGAGAAGTTCTAGAAGACCCGAATCTAAATAATCGACAAGTGTTGTTAGATAAAGCAAATCTTTTAAATTTAAAAGATTTAGCTGTCTTAAGACAAGATGCAAAAATCTTAATTGAAGAGAGAAGAGAAGATGATGACAAAGGCATGCAACGGAAATTTAGAGTCTAAACCTATAAATCACATCATTTATATACTTCAAATATTAAATAAAAAAATAATATGAATAAATTTAATCAATTATTATCCTTAACTGTTTTATTATCCGTGATGATTACATTGTCCGCTTGTGGAACAGCTAAGCCTAATGTTAATGACAATATGAATTTACCACTAATTAATAAACAGCCTAGTGATTCTAAGCCAGAAGAGACTAATAAAAAGGTGGATGTAGGAGATCTAAGTATTGAAGAAAATCCGGGAGTGCTTGAAGAGGTTCAAATAAAAAAAGAAGTTTCTGATAATAAACCACTAGCACCAGCGCATCAGCCTAATCTTATATCTCAGTATAAGGGGGCTATTATTCAGACCAGCGAAGGAGACATTGAAGTAAAATTATATAACTCAGAAACTCCTATTACAGCTAATAATTTTATGTATTTAGCTGAATCAGGCTTCTATAACGGCACACTGTTTCATCGAGTCATGAAAGACTTCATGATCCAGGGAGGTGATCCAAATAGTAAGGATGAAAATTGGGCAATCCATGGCACAGGTGGCCCTGGCTATAAGTTTATTGATGAATCTAATGATAAAAAATTAGTAGCTGGTTCCTTGGCCATGGCTAATAGTGGTATTAATACTAATGGTTCTCAATTCTTTATTGTGACCGCAGAATCAACTCCTTGGTTAGATGGAGCCCATACAAATTTCGGTGAGGTAGTTTCTGGAATGGATATTGTAAGGAAAATAGAGGCAGCTACAGTAGATGGAACTCATCCAGTAGCAGATATCATAATTAAAAATATTAAATTAGTAAAATAAGATATTAATAAATATTTTTTATTTGAGTAAAATTTTTATAAAATATTTTTCTATAAAAAAACTTCCGCAATAAAGCGGAAGTTTTTTATTGAACAGGTTTTGACCGTTGTTTTTAGAAGCGCTTTTCCATAGGACGTGCTTCGTTAACTGCGATGCGTCGTCCATCAAGTTCCTGGCCATTCCACATGGTAATAGCTGCCTGAGCCTCTTCTTCGGTTTCCATTTCTACAAAACCAAAACCTTTTGAGCGCTGAGTCATTCTATCTTGGATGATAACGGCTGAAACAACATTGCCAGCTTTAGCAAAAGCGTCTGCTAAAACTTGCTCAGTGGTTTGAAAAGACAAACCACCAACGAATAATTTCTTCATTTTTTTGGATTTCAATTACTGCCTAAGCAGATCATGAAATATTTTTTTACAAATTTGTAAGGCGACCTTTGTTGCCTACAAACTACAAACGGCTAGCCCATCTTGTTTCAGTTGAAACAAACTGAACTAGCCGCTCGTGTTTCTAACAAAACTTACATATTTATGATAACTCATTATTAAAAAAAAGTCAAGCTCACTTGATTAAGATATTTATTCTAAATCAAGCTTTATGCTCGGGCTCATAGATGCACAAATAGAAGCACTTTTAATATAGGTTCCTTTAGCTGAGGCGGGTTTTATTTTTCTAAGATTTATAATGAAAGCTTGATAATTTTCAATTAATTTTGAATCGTCAAAACTTAATTTACCTATAACTGTGTGTAAATTACTAGTGTCATCATTTTTAAAACTTATTTTACCTTTCTTTAATTCGCTAATAGTTTTGGCTGGATTAGGAGAAACAGTGTCATTTTTAGGTGAGGGCATTAAACCGCGAGTACCTAAGATTTTAGCAATAGGTGCTAGATTTCTCATCATCAAAGGTTCAGCTACTGCAACGTCAAAATCAGTTTTTTCAGTTTTTTTAATTTCTGCGATTAAAGTCTCTCCGCCACATACATCTGCTCCAGCGTCCTTACAATCTGATTCATTCTCAGGGGAAACAAAGGCAGCAATCCGGATAATCTTACCAGTACCATGGGGCAGGCTGACGGCACCTCTAATTTGTTGATCGCTCTTCTTGGGATCGATATTTAGTCTAATGTGAAGTTCTATTGACGGGTCAAATTTTGAATGATCAATTTTTTTTAAGATAGCAATAGCATCTTTTAAGCTATACTTAGTCATCTTATTATAGACCTCTGATAAATCAGCTTTCTTTTTATCACTCTTTTTTTTTATTGTATTCATATTTTTTTCGTGGTAAGGCGCTAGTTATAGCTCCCACAAGTTATTTTAAATAAATTAATCTTTAATTTCAATCCCCATTTGGCGAGCTGTTCCTTTAATGATATTCATTGCTGCTTCAGTATTTTTAGCATTAAGATCGGGCATTTTTGTTTTAGCGATTTCTATTAATTGAGAATTTGATATTTTACCAATTTTATCTGACCTTGGCTTACTTGAACCTTTTTTAATGCCAGCTGCTTTTTTTAACAATTCAGCCGCAGGTGGAGTTTTAAGGATAAAATCATAGCTTCTATCTTCATAAACAGATATTTCAACTGGAATAATATCACCCATTTTATCTTTTGTCGCCTCATTAAATTTTTGACAAAATTCAGAAATGTTCAAACCATGTTGACCTAATGCAGGACCAACTGGAGGGGCTGGGTTGGCTTGTCCACCAGGAATTTGTAATTTTATTTTTGTTTTTAACTTTTTTGCCATAGTATTATAGAGCTGAATTGTTAGAAGCAATCATTTCAGCTAAATTATTATTTAAGATCTTTTTATTTGAAGGAAATCAAGTTCAATAGGAGTTTCGCGACCGAACATTGAAACTGACACCTTAACTTTGCCTTTCGCTTCATCGATGTTAGTAACTTTTCCTTCCATATTTTTGAAAGGACCTTCATTTATTTGCACAGAAGCTCCGATAGTAACATCAATGGTAAATTTAGGATCCTCAACCCCCATCCTTTTTTGTAAACTTTTAACCTCTTCTTCGCTAATTGGCGTAGGTATTGTGCCAGTACCAATAAAACCTGTAACATTAGGCGTATTTCGTACAACATACCAAGAATCATCAGTTACCTCCATTTCAACAAGAATATAACCAGGGAATATCTTTTCTTCACTAACTTTACGTTTGCCATTTTTGATTTTGATTTTTTTCTCAGTAGGAATCAAAATGTTGAAAATCTTATTCTCCATGTCTAGAGATTCAACCCTTTGTTTAAGATTTTGAGCGACATTTTCTTCATATCCAGAATAGGTATGAAGCACATACCAGCGTCGACCTTGGTTTAAAAATTGTTTTGCCATATTTTTTTAAATATAAAATTTTTATTAATTTTAAAAAAATTAAAGTTTATTTAATAATTAATTTTTCAAAACCTAAGTTAAAACCAAAATCCAGAGCACCTAGAAAAGCGGCGACTACCAAAGAAATACCAATAACTAAAACAGTATATTGATAGGTTTCTTTTTTACTAGGCCAGGTAACCTTCTTTAACTCTTCAATTGATTGTTTAATATATTTTTTAATTTTGTTCATATTTTCAAATATTAAAATATTAAAAAGAGCCTCTCGGCTACTTTTTATATCTATAATACATGTTAGCGAAATTGCGCCACCCTGTCAAGACTTTTAGAAGAGAATTATTAGCTTAAAATTGGATAAAATATAAGTCTAATTACTAAATTGATAATCAGACATTAAGTAAAATATATATTATAATTGTCTATCTAAAAGGTAAAATACCTTTTATATTGCTTTTTAAGTCTAAACAGGATAAAATAGGAAAGAATTATATAAAGTATGGTTAGTCCTAATTTAGTTGAAAAAAAAATAGAGAGTGGTACAGAGGAGTTAAATGTCAATGCTAAAAAGCTATTTCAAGCTGTTTATAATGATATTCATGCTGCGGATGATAAGAATGACGGTTCGCCACATATACGCGTATCAGAACTTATTTCCAAGATGGCTTTTTTCTATGAGAAAATTCGTAATGCTGTTGATTATGATGAAGATCATCTTCTGCGAAAAAATGCTATCGCGAGAATATTAAAAAGACAAGTTCGTATTGAGGGTTTGTTGAAGGTCTCAAGTAATGAAGAATTAGCTCAACATCTTTTAGCGGAATTAATTCGTGCTGGTTATTTACAAAATAATCATTTACCTGAAAGTAAGATTAAAGAGGTGGCTAATATTTTGGATAAATATCTAAAACTGAAGGATATGGTGGTAAAGCATGAAGAAAATAACGCTAAGGCTAAAAGGATTAATAAAAAATCAAAAGAATTGTTGAAGGATAAGACTAGTTTAATCGTTTTTTTACTTAATATTGCTGCCTGTGAAATTGAAGAAGGTTTAGTGCAAAGTCGAACTAAACGAGCCATGGTAAATGTTATGTTTGATGCTATCAATAGAATAATCGAGCTACCTGATGATCTCCCTTATTCTTCTGATTTACAAATACAAATTTATTTAAGCATTGGTCGTAATTATTCTCGTTTTGATGAAGATATGTTAGCTTTCGTCCTATTTAAATATTACAATACGGGTTGGACTGGCGATCATATTGATTTAATGTTTAGTCCAGCCGACGAGCAAATTAAGCAGATGGCTTTTTCTATTCATGATTTACGCCAAGCAATTGAATATCAGTTAAATCATCCTTTAAAAAAACAGCTTGATAAAATTGTGCGTCGTTATGCTCTTTATTTTACCGTTCTACAAGATGCTATAATTAAAGATCCGGCTAAGGTTTACAATGAATTTAAATATAATCCTAAAACTTTTTATACTGCAATTCGTAAAGTATGTAATTTAAAATATAAGAAAGCTAAATCTCGTTTGTGGCGGGCAGCACTTAGAAGTATTATTTACATTTTTTTAACAAAATCTATTTTTGTCTTGTTAATAGAGATTCCTGCTATTCATTTATTCCATCAACCTCTTAATTATATTTCGTTAATTATTAATATTTCTTTTCCAGCTGTTTTACTTTTTTTTATAGTGTTATTAACTAGAGTTCCTGGAGATAATAATACTGAGAAGATAATTGAAGGGGTAAGCGAAATTGCTATTTTAGGAAAAGAAAGAAATAGACCGATTAAATTAAGGAATCCTCAAAAAAGAGGATATGTTCTGAATGCAATTTTTAATTTAATTTATTTTAGTACTTTTTTGATATCACTTTATGCTATTGTTTGGCTGTTGATTAAAGTTAATTTTAATTGGGTTAGCATCATTATTTTCCTTTTTTTCTTAGCTTTTGTGAGCTTCTTTAGTATTATAGTAACTCGCGGAGTTAAAGAGCTAATAGTTCTAGAAAAGAAGGAAAACCTATTCAGTTTTTTAATGGATTTATTTTATATGCCTATAATTATTGCGGGGAAGTGGTTGTCTAATAACATATCCAAGATTAATGTTTTTATTTTCGTATTCGATTTCATTATCGAAGCTCCGTTTAAAATATTAGTTGATGTAGCTGAGGATTGGACTAAATATCTTAAAGAACGTAAAGATAACATGGTTTAATTATGTCTATTGGTAAATTATATGTCGCTGGAACGCCGATTGGTAATTTGGAAGATGTTAGCTTAAGAGTTTTGCGAATTCTTGCTGAGGTCGACTATATTTTATGTGAGGATACACGCGTCACTAAACGACTGCTTAATCGTTATAAAATAAATACTAAAACACTTTCCTATCATCAACATTCGCGCGTTTCAAAGGTAGAGCAAATTCTTGACTATTTAAGTGAGGGTAAAGATTTGCTTTTAGTGAGTGATGCTGGCACACCCGGGATATCAGATCCAGGATCACTTTTAGTTAGTGCGGCCAGAGATCGTTATGGTGATAAGATTATAATTAGCCCTCTACCAGGGCCATCTGCTTTGATTTCCGCTCTTTCAGTATCTGGTTGGCCAGTAGATAGATTTTCTTTTTTTGGTTTTTTACCTCATAAGAAAGGTAGACAAACAATGTTAAAAGAAATTGTGGCCAGCCCATATCCTTCAGCTTTTTATGAGTCTAAACATAGATTGATTAAGTGTCTGAACGAGCTATTAGTCATTGAAGGAGCGCAGAATAGAAAGTTAGAAATTATGATTGCTCGAGAAATAAGTAAAATTTTTGAAAGCTTTTATTTCGGCTCAGCTCAAGACCTTATAGAAAAATTATCGAGCGACATTAATTTACAAAAAGGAGAATTCGTACTGCTTTTAAGAACTATCAAATAATATGAATCAAAATAATGATAATTTCTATATAAGTACAACTTTGCCATATACTAACTCCGCGCCACACCTTGGTTTTGCGGCTGAGATTATTAAAGCTGATGTTATTGCTAGGTATCAAAATCTTTTAGGGAAAAAAGTAATATTTAACACAGGCACTGATGAGCATGGTTTAAAAATACAGCAAGCAGCAAATAAAATAGCTTTATCACCACGTGATTATTGCACTCCTTACGTTGAAGAGTTTAAATCTTTGATTAAAGTTTTGAATTTAAGTGTTAGTAATTTTATACGTACAAGCGATGAAGATCATAAGAAAGCGGCTCAACATTTTTGGAAATTATGTGAGGCCAATGGTGATATTTATAAAAAATCATATAAGATTAAGTATTGTGTCGGTTGTGAAATGGAAAAAAAGGATTCAGATTTAGTAGCCGGATCTTGCCCATTTCATCCTAATAGAGATTTGGAAATAATTGAAGAAGAGAACTATTTTTTTAGATTTTCTAAATATCAGTCTCAATTATTAGATTTATATGAGCAGAATAAAGACTTTGTTCTTCCTCGTCATCGCTTCAAAGAAATAAAGAACTTCGTGTCTAGTGGTTTGCAAGATTTTAGTATTTCTAGGTTAAAGTCAAAAATGCCTAATGGAGTTGATGTCCCTGGAGATAGTGAGCAAGTAATGTATGTTTGGTTCGATGCATTAGTAAATTATATTTCTACTCTTTCTTGGCCTAAGGTTAATTCTCAATTTAATGATTTTTGGCCTGTAGTTCAAGTCTGTGGAAAGGATAATTTGCGCCAACAATCAGCTATGTGGCAGGCCATGCTCCTATCAGCAGGTCTAACTCCCTCAAAGCAAATCTTAGTTTTTGGTTTTTTGACTATTGATGGGGAAAAGATTAGTAAGAGTCAAGGAAAATCAATTGATCTGTTTGATCTAACTAATAAATTTGGATATGAGGCGTTGCGCTATTATTTGCTTAGTGATATTCCTACATTTGAAGATGGAGACTTTTCTGAACAACGTTTGATACTTAAATATAATGCTGATTTGGCTAATGGTTTAGGCAATTTAGTCTCAAGACTTAGTAATTTATTAGAAAAGAATAAAATAAAAACTAACTTAAGGGTCACAAATAAAGCTTTAATAGATTTGGCTAATGCATCTGGTTTAAGCAATTATCAGTTTAATCAATCTTTGCAATTTATTTGGCAAAAAATTTCTTTTTGTAATGAAACTTTATCAAATAAAGCACCCTGGAAAATGGAGAGTCGCGATGAAATCATTAAAGTGTTAATTCCTTTAGCTGAAGAGGTTTTGGACATAGCTACGATTTTACAAGTATTCTTGCCAGATTCAGCTAATAAAATAATTGAATTATTTAGCCAAGAACAGATTACTAAAAGTACAAGCTTATTTCCACGCATAGATTCAAAACTTAATTAATTTATATTATGTCTTATTTCGATATTGCTCTAATAATATTTGTTGCAGCTTTTACTATCAATGGCTTTATTAAAGGTTTTATTAAGCTATTAGGTAAAATATTTGGTTTAATAATTGGTATTTTTATTGCCAGTCATTTTTACTTACAGTTTTATGAATGGACTCAAAATATATTTGCATCTAGAGTTGCGCTAGGAAAAGTTCTTTCATTTATCATTGTTTTTGTGGTGATCACAGTAATTATAGACTTTGTTTTCGTAATCTTAGAAAAAGTTTATAAATTAATTTCTATCATTCCTTTCACAAAATTGATTAATAGGACTCTAGGTGCTTCATTGGGGTTCATTGAAGGTTCTCTTTTTATCGGGATTATTCTTTTTGTTGTGTCTAGATATGCTTGGATTGGCAGCTTGTTAGGCGACAAGCTAGTTAATTCACAAGTAGCTCCTTTTTTCATAAAGCTGGTTAATTTAATCATGCCTATCTTGCCTCAAGCTTTGAAGGCTCTTCAATCTATTATATAATATGGAAATAATAGATTTAAAGAACCGTAGTTTACTTAGATCTAGAGAATCTATAAAAAATTATTTTTTGAGAGATAAGGTGGTTGTAATGCCCACTGATACCATTGATGGTATTTCAGTTAGAGCTGATAGCTTTACAGCTGTTGAAAAGATTTATAAAATTAAAAAAAGAAATAAAAATAAATCGTTGATCATCTTAGTTTCTAGTATTAACATGTTAAAAAAATATTGTTATTTAAGCCAAGCTCAAGAACGGGTATTAAAAAAAATTTGGCAATCTGAAAACCCGACAACAGTTCTATTAACTCATAAAAAAAAGTTAGCTACAAATTTAACAAATAATAAATATTTAGCTGTCCGTTTGCCTAAAAATGATTTTTTACGTAAAATGATTAAGTCATTAAGAATCCCCATAGTTTCTACTAGTTTAAATATTAGTGGTGAAAAAAATCTAACAATTAATCAATCATTAGAATTATTTAGATCCACATTACGGCCGGATTTAGTAGTTATTAATGGGATAAATGATAAGTTAAAAATTAAAGCCTCTCGTTTGCTTTCATTAAATCAAGAGGGTGAGTTTAAAATTATAAGGAAATAATATATGAATTTATATAATAGGATTAAAAACAAACCAGCTTTAGTATCGGTCATTATTGTTGCGTTAATGATCTTTTCTTTTGGTGTAGGCTCAGTTTGGTCAAGTGGAGAAAATAATGATCTCAGAATTCGCCACCTAGCTTATTCCCCTGAGGCTAAAAAAATAGCAAATAATTCTGCTTTAGATTTCGATCTATATTGGGAAGTTTGGCATCGTTTAAAACAAGATCATATTGATAAGAATAAAGTTAGTGATGAGGAAATGTTCTATGGATCATTACGCGGTTTAGTAAGATCAATGAATGATCCATATACTATATTTATGGATCCGGAAGAGAGCATAGAATTTACTACCGATATGTCTGGTAGTTTTGAGGGCATAGGTGCTGAGGTAGGAATGAAAGATGATATTATTACTATTATTGCGCCGTTAGCAGGAATGCCTGCAGAAAAGGCAGGAATAAAGGCTGGTGATCGAGTCTATGCTATCGATGGGTTGAATACCCTAGGGATGAGCGTTGATGAGGCTGTAAAAAAAATTAGAGGCATCAAAGATACAGAGGTGATACTTACAGTGATTAGAGACGAAGAAGACAAACCTTTAGACATCAGTATTACCAGAGGCATCATCGTGGTTAAAAGTATAAAAACAGAGATGAGAGATGATGGAATAATGATACTGACTATTAATAGTTTTAATGACGATACTGAGGCATTATTTGTCTCTGCTATTCAAGAAATATTACTGAAAAACCCTAAAGGTATTATTTTAGATCTAAGAAATAATCCTGGCGGTTATCTCGACACAGCTGTTACAGTTGCTAGTGCTTGGATACCAGAGGGCCCAGTAGTGGTTGAGCAGTTTGGCGAGGGAGTGAGAGAAGAATATTTTGCGATAGGTGGAGCACCTTTAAAAAATTTTAAAACAATTGTTTTAATTAACGGTGGTAGCGCATCAGCGTCCGAGATTGTTGCTGGTGCTTTACGTGACTATAATAAAGCTATTTTACTTGGGCAAAAATCTTTTGGGAAAGGATCAGTTCAAAGTTTTAAAGATTTAAGTGATGGATCAGCTTTGAAAATAACTGTTGCACAATGGTTGACTCCAGAAGGAGATTATATAAATGATAAAGGAATTATACCTGAGATAGAAGTGGAAATAACTAGAGAAGATATTGATGATGATCGTGATCCGCAGCTCTTAAAGGCTATTAATTTATTATTAGATAAATAATTTAATTAAATTAAATTAATGAAAGCATATTGCTTTGTTATACTATGGAAAAAAAATTAAATTTAAAAAATCATCAAAAAAATGGCAAAACTGTTAAATATATTTTTGTTGTTGGTGGAGTAATGTCTGGTGTAGGGAAGGGGGTTAGTGCTGCTTCTATTGGTCAAATACTACAGGCCCAGGGCTATAATGTTAGTGCAATTAAGATTGATCCATATATTAATGTCGATGCTGGCACTATGAATCCCGTAGAACATGGTGAGGTTTTTGTTACTGATGATGGCGATGAAACAGACCAAGATTTAGGTAATTATGAACGTTTTTTAAATAAAAACATTTATCGTGAAAATTACATGACCACTGGCAGAGTCTATCAAACAGTTATTAATCGCGAAAGAAATTTAGGCTATAATGGGAAGTGTGTTCAAGTTGTGCCTCATATTCCGATGGAAGTTAGAGATAGGATTAATAAGGCTGCTATTAAAAGTCAAGCTGATATTATGACAGTAGAGATTGGCGGCACTGTCGGAGAGTATGAGAATCTACTTTTTTTAGAAGCCGCTAGAGTAATGAAGTTGTATAATCCAAATGATATTCTTTTTGTGATGGTTTCATATTTACCCTTTCCACACATAGTCGGTGAACTTAAAACAAAACCAACTCAGCATGCTGTTAGGAGTTTAAATAGTGCTGGAATTCAACCAGACTTTTTAATTGCTAGAAGTGAAAAAATGATTGATTATAAAAGAAAGGAGAAATTAGCTATTCATTGTAATGTGGCAATTGAGGATGTTATTGCTGCACCAGACGCAGATTCTATATATGATATACCATTAAATTTTGAAAGGGAAAATCTCGCTGAAAGGATACTCACCAAACTAAATTTAAAAGTAAAAGATAAAAAAGCTAATAATAATGCATGGAAAAATTTCGTATCAGCTACTAAAAATCAAAAAAAGAGTGTTGATTTAGGTATTGTGGGTAAATATTTTAAAACGGGCGATTATTCATTATCTGATTCTTATATTTCTGTGATTGAGGCTATTAAACACGCTGCCGCTGTTAATCATTGCAAGCTAAACTTAAATTGGTTAAATGCTGAAGACTTTGAGAAAAAAGATGTTAAAGTCTTAGCTAAACTGGATGGTATAATCATTCCGCAAGGTTGGGGTGGTAGAGGTTCAGCTGGAAAAATAAGAGCTATTAAATATTGTCGAGAAAATAAAATCCCTTTTTTTGGTCTTTGTTATGGCATGCAAATGGCGGTGATTGAGTTTGCTCGTAATGTAGCAGGTTTAGTAGACGCAGATTCAGAAGAAATTAATCCTAAAACTAGTGATCCCGTCATACATATTATGCTCGAGCAGAAAAAACTAATCGATGAAAAAGCTTATGGAGGCACTATTCGCTTAGGGTCTTGGCCCTGCCTATTAAAACCTAGTTCTCATTTAAGTAAAGCTTACCGAAAATATACAGATAAAAAAATAGTGTCAGAACGTCATCGTCATCGTTATGAGTTTAATAACAATTATCGTAAGCTATTAGAAAAGTCTGGTTTAATTATTTCAGGTACTTCGCCTGATAATAAAATTGTTGAGGCTATAGAGTTGAAGGATCATCCATTTTTTATTGGTGTGCAATTTCACCCCGAATACATCTCTCGACCTTTAGACCCACATCCGTTATTCGTTGAATTTGTTAGAATTGCGTTAAAAGAGCAAAAAAATAAATAAGAGTAAGATAAAATAAAAAAAGCTTTAATATATAGATTAAAGCTTTTTTTTGTTTTTTTTAACAAACGCTAACGATTTTAGAGTCTTTAAGCTTACCAGTAAACTTTTTTAATTTTTTACTAGTAAATTTCACTAAACCATCAGATACAGCAAAAAGGGTATCGTCGTTACCGCGTTTTACATTTTTTCCTGGATGATATTTGGTTCCACGCTGGCGGATAATAATATTACCAGCCTTAGCTTTTTGGCCATCAGATAACTTGACGCCTAAACGTTTGCTCTCTGAATCGCGACCCAAGGCAGTTGAACTGCCAGCTTTCTTATGTGCCATAAAGATAATATTGGTTATATTTTTTTCAAAATGAAAATAATTAACCATTTTTCATTAAATAATGTATTAAGTTAAGATATATTAAGTTAACGATGTCAATATAACAAAATGGGCGTTACTTGTCAATTGATAAGAGATGATTGTAAAGGCAATTTAGAAATGTCATAGTGGTGGGCAATTTAGAAATGTCATACCTTCGTTTTCAATAGAAATGTCATACTTGAGAAAATATGTTAATTATTTAAACTTTAATTCATTGGCTAAGTCTTGTTAATATCTATTATAGGGTATGATGTTTCAATGAATGCTTAAATATGCTTCACATATCTACTTATAATCACTTGGATATAAGCGTTCTGAGACTATTATTTTTTAGAAACTATGCTATACTTTATAAAGTAATAGTTAAAAGTAATAGCTAAGAGTAAATATAAAGAAGTCTAGCTACTTTATTGTTTTTTATATATGATTAAGATTAAAAATGAAGAGTGCATAGGTTGCGGTTTATGTGTCAGTCTTTGCCCAGATGTTTTTGTTTTAGGTAAGGACTATAAGGCAGTGGTGGTTAATGATATTAACAAAGATTGTGCTAAAAAAGCAGCTTTGAATTGCCCTGTTAACGCTATAATTATCTAAAAATATGGCCAATAATTTAAACAAGATTGAGGAAATTCCATCACCTCACGTAGCAGAAATACCTCGAGAAGGCTCAGAAACAAATGTAGAAAGAGTCGGAGAAATACTGCCAGAGATAAAAAAAAATAATGATAAAGGCGTTCGACCACCTACTGCAAAGAAGCCTGTCCCATCGCCACTGAAGGTAGAAGACCAAAATAACTATGAGGGTAAGAAGATCAAAGCTATTGAAAATATCATGTCGAGTGGCTTAGATAAAATTTTCTTAGAAATGAGTCCTAGAGAGCGTAAGCGTTTTAAAGACGAAGGAGAAAAAACAGCTCTAAAAATTAGCGAATTATTATCAAAAGTTCGACTTAGTGCTGATAAAATTGTTAAATTAATTAAAGACTGGCTAAAATTAATCCCTGGTGTGAATCGTTTCTTTCTTGAGCAAGAAGCAAAAATTAAGACAGATAAAATAATAAATATCAAGAAAAGCCTTTAAAATCATATGTTCGAATTTTCATCTAGCGCTTTCCAAGGTCCATCAGATCAATTAATTAGCTCATTAATTATAGTGCTAATAATTTTAGGTATTTTAATAGTACTAACCTTAATTATTCGTTTGCTTGTGAGGCAAGCAATGGTCAACAATAGTTATTTTGATCATCAAGTATTTTTAATTAAATTGCCTAAGGAAAAGCCAGAGGATGAAAAAAATAATAGTGATTCATTACAACAAATAAGAGAAGAAATTGCAAAAGGAGAAACCATTTTTGCTAGTATTGGGGGTTTAAAGGCACAAAGAGGTATTTCTGCTTGGTTTTTAGGGAGAAATGACCATTTTTCTTTTGAAATTGTAGCTTATAATAATAAAATTGCTTTTTATGTAGTATCACCACGTGCTATGTCACGCTATTTAGACCAACAGATAACGGCCTATTATCCAGAAGCTGTGATTGAAGAAATCGAAGATTATAATATTTTCAATGCCTATAGCAATATTATGAGTGCTTCATTAAAAACAAAAAAAAATTATATTTTACCCTTGCGCACCTACCAAAAGATTGAAGTAGATCCTCTTAACTCTTTAATTAATGTCATGTCTAAATTAGATAAAGATGAAAGTATGGCAGTCCAATATATTGTTCGTAGCGCTAAAGGTTCTTGGCATGGTGAAGTGAGAAAAGCTGTCCGTAGAATTCAAGCAAAAAATTCAGTTAGTGCCGGAATTCATGTTAATAAATTTTCTGAAATAATGTCTCATTTAACTGAGATATTTTCTGTTGCAAGTAGTAAACCAAAGGACCCTAATAGTCAGGATGCCCAGAAAAGATTATCAGCCGTGGAAGAAGAAACTTTAAAGTCGATTGAAGAGAAAAATTTAAGAGCTGGACTTGATGTTAATATTCGCATAATTGTTGCTACCGCCAGTAAAGAGCGCTCAGTGACTTATTTAGAGAATGTGGCCAGTACTTTTACTGAATACAATAATTATAGTTATGGCAATAACTTTTCTCGAGCGATAAAGTCTAATCAAGAAAAATTAATTAAAGATTTTATATATCGTCGTTTTCGTGAAGAAATGTCGTTTTTATTAAATACTGAAGAGCTCACTAGTATTTTCCATCTGCCACTAAGACATATGGAAACTCCTAATATTTTATGGTTAACAGCTAAGAGTGCCCCAGCTCCAGCAGATCTCCCAAGTGAGGGCTTGCTACTTGGAAATAATTTCTATCGCGGAGTTAACAAAGAGATAAGGATAAAGGGCCAAGATAGAAGGAGGCATACCTATATTGTTGGTAAATCTGGTGTTGGTAAATCCGTGCTATTAACCAATATGGCGGTCCAAGATATTCAAAATGGTGAAGGTGTTTGTGTTCTTGATCCACATGGTGATTTAATAGAAGATATTCTACAGAGAATACCTCCAGAGAGAGCTGAAGATGTGGTAATTTTTTCACCTGCAGACACTGAAAGGCCATTAGCTTTAAATCTACTAGAGTATGATCCTCGTTATCCTGAACAAAAAAGTTTTGTGATTAATGAAATGATCGGAATTTTTGATAAATTATATGATTTAAAGCAGACTGGTGGCCCGATGTTTGAACAATACATGCGTAATGCTCTATTACTAATTATGGAAGACCCTGAGAGTGGATCTACTTTAATGGAAATTCCCAAAGTCCTTTCAGATGAAAATTTTAGAAGTTTGAAACTATCTCGTTGTAAGAATAGAACTGTTGTCGATTTTTGGAGGAAAGAGGCTGAAAAAGCAGGCGGTGATGCTGCATTAGCTAATATAGTCCCTTATATTACCTCTAAGTTAACTTCTTTTATTTCCAACGATATGATGCGCCCGATTATTGGCCAGCAGAACAGTTCTTTTAATTTTAGAGATTTAATGGATCGCCAAAAAATATTATTAATTGATTTACCAAAAGGCGTTGTGGGTGAGATGAATGCCTATCTTTTAGGCATGATTGTTGTGGGTAAGATTTTAATGGCTGCCTTATCGAGAACAGATATACCAGGAGAAGATCGAAAAGATTTTTATCTTTATATTGATGAATTTCAAAACTTTACCACCGATTCAATTTCACAAATTCTATCTGAGGCAAGAAAATATGCGCTTAATCTAATCATTGCGCATCAATATGTTGGTCAATTGACTAAAAATAATAATACGGAAATAAAGGATGCGGTGTTTGGTAATGTGGGCACAATGATAAGTTTTAAAATAGGTACCGAAGATGCTGAATTTTTAGTCAAAGAGTTTTCTCCAGTTTTTAACGCTTTTGATTTAATAAATATTGATAAAGGGACTGCTTATATCAAATTATTAGTTGATAATAGTGCAACTCGTCCTTTCTCTATGAGAACTGTTTGGCCTTTGATTGGCGTGGCTCGTCCTGAATTATCTAAAAAAATTAGGACTTTAAGCCGCTTAAAATTTGGTCAAGATCGATCAATAATTGAAGCAAATATTATTAGAAGGACTGAGAATATAGTCTTGCCTAAATCAACTTTAAAAGAATAAATATTTAAATATGTCAGTTCTATATCGCAATTATCGGCCTCAAAAATTTAGTGATATTTTGGGTCAAAATCATCTTAAAATTAGTCTGCAGAATGAAATCGTTAGTAATTCCTTAGCTCATGCTTATCTTTTTTGTGGTCCGAGAGCGGTTGGTAAAACAAGTATGGCTAGAGTTCTGGCTCAAGCAGTTAATTGCGAAAAACGTAAAGAAAATCAATATGAACCCTGCGGAGAGTGTGGTGCGTGTTTAAGCATCAGACAGGGCCGAGCTCTAGATGTTATTGAAATTGATGCAGCCTCTAATACAGGCGTAGACAATGTGAGAGATAATATTATTTCTTCTGTAAGAGTGACGCCGAGTTATTTAAAGATGAAAGTTTTTATCATCGATGAAGTACACATGTTGTCAACGCAAGCATTTAATGCACTTCTTAAGACTCTGGAGGAGCCACCGGCTCACATTATTTTTATTCTTTGCACAACTGAAGCACATAAGGTGCCATTAACTATTATCTCACGCTGTCAACGTTTCGATTTTAAGCGAATTAGCCAATCAGAAGTGATTAAGAAATTACAAAAAATTTCTTTACAAGAGAAAGTAGATGTAGACATTTCAGTTTTGGAGAGTATCGCTAAACAATCCGAAGGCCATTTAAGAGATGCTGAGAGCTTATTAGGCCAAGTTTTAGCTTTGGGTGAAAATAAAATAACTTCCGCAATGGCAGAATTAATCTTACCTAGACATAACCAGCATGAAGCTCTAGATTTGATTAATGCTTTATATCAACGTGATGCAGCTACAGCAATCTCAATTCTTAATAATTTAGCTGAAAATGGAATTAATTTTAAAAATTTTTTGGCAGATCTACTTTTGATTTTAAGAAAAATAATGCTGCAGAAATTACAACCAGGATTAGCTGTTAGCTTGGGTCTAGATCTTGGTGAGCAATTAGAATTAAAAATTTTAGAAATATCTCGGAATATAGAGATAGAGATGACTCTAAAAATTATACGAAGTTTTATTTCTCTATCTAAAGATAGTGCTAGTTCTTTTAATCAGCTAAGTTTCGAGCTTACTATCGCGGAACTTTGCTTACCAACAAAGACGGAGATGATTTACCCTTCTGTAGTGAAAAGAGATGGCGAGCCTCATATTAATGAATCAAAAGTTGTGGAAATAAAAAAAGATTCAGCCAAGAGAGATGCTGAAAAATCTGTTAATTTAAGTGAGGCTGAAGTTCAAACTTTATGGCCCGAATTGTTGATTAAAATTAAAAAGTATAATCATTCTTTGTCATTCATAATGCAGAATTGTCAAGCATCAGCTATTAAAAATGGACTTATTACCCTAATATTTAAATACAAATTTCATCGAGACCGCGTGACGAGCAAAGACATAAAGCAGATTACTGAAGATGCTTTAAAAGAAGTTTATGGTGGACAAATAGATATTGAAGCTGTCCTGGATGAGAAGTTAATTGTGCTTAATAACGAGTCAAAGCTAGATGATGAACAAGAAGAAAATATGACATCTAAAGAAGAAAAAATAAATAATTCAAGTTCATTAACTAATCTATTGGCAAATTTTGGTGGAGAAACATTATAAACTTTATTTTATGCTAGATGTAAAATTAATAAGAGAGAAGCGAGTCAAAGTAGAACAAGCTTTGTTTAAAAGAATGAAGCCTGGAAGTTTTGATTTAAATATTATTATTAAATTAGATGACAAGCGTAAAGAATTAATAAATAGAAGCGAGTCTTTGAAGGCTAAGCGAAGGCAAAATTCAAAAGTCAAGCCAAGCACTGAGATAATTTCTAGTTTAAAAAATATTGGTGATGAAATAAAAAAAATAGATACTCATTTAAGTCAAGTAGAGGATGATTTAAAAAAACATTTATCAGCTTTACCTAACCTACCAGATGAAGATATTTTAGCGGGTGGAAAAGAGCATAACCAAGTAGTTTATACTTATGGAGAGCAGCCCAGATTTGATTTTAATTTTAAAGACCATATTTTCTTAGCAGAGGAACTAAACATGATTGACTATGATAGAGCGGTAAAAATTTCTGGTTCAGGTTTTTGGGCCTATCATAATTGGGGGGCTTTGTTAGAATGGGCTTTATTATCTTATTTTATAGAGTATCATCAACAGAATGGATACACTTTTATTATCCCCCCTTTTCTATTAAATGAAGAATCTGCATACAGTACGGGTCAGTTACCTAAATTTGGTGATGATTTATTCTGGACGCAAGATAAATTATGTTTAAATGCTACCAGTGAGATGATGTTAGGCAATTATCATCGTGGTGAGATATTGCCGGTTTCACAATTGCCCTTAAAGTATTTTGCCTACTCACCTTGTTTTAGGAGAGAGGCTGGTAGTTATCGTCAGTCGGAAAGAGGAATGGTCCGCGGTCATCAGTTTAATAAAGTGGAGATGTTTGTTTTATGTAAATCAGAAGATTCATCAATTATTTTTGATGAACTACTAGAACACGCACAGGCATTATTGAGCGGATTAAACCTACATTATCAAGTATCTAAATTAGCCGCCGGAGATTGTTCTGCAGCTATGTCCCGAACTTATGATTTAGAGGTTTGGTTGCCGAGTATGAATATCTACAAAGAGGTTAGCAGTGTCTCTAAGTCTTTAGACTATCAGGCCCGCCGTGGCCAAATTAGATATAAAAACGAACAAGGTGATAATGTGTTTGTTCACACTTTAAATGGCTCAGGATTAGCCACAAGTAGGTTATTACCTGCGATTTTAGAACAAAATCAGCGGGCTGACCATTCAGTGCAGATACCAAGCATATTGAGAAAGTATCTACCAGGCAATCCAAAATATTTTTATCCAGATCAAAATAAATTCTAAACCAAATGAGATTTTTTTTAGTTTCTGTCTTTACATTTTTTTGTTTATATCTGCCATCTGCAGTTTTTGCCCAGTTAGATTACCCACTTCTAGCTAATTATTTTCTAAAATGGGACATCACTGAGGAAGAGGCAGTGTCTTTATCTCGTTGGGATTTATTAATTTTAGATATGGAAATTCAGGAAAATCAACCTGAATTAATTAAAAAAATCAGGCAACTCAATCCCGAAATAAAAATTTTAGCATATATTACTTCACAGGAAATCATCGATGATGTGACCAGTTATTCAAATAATAAATTAAGACAAAAACTATCTAGACAAATTATTGAAGACTGGCGCTTAAAAGATCAAACTGGTGCTGCAGTTATTAATTGGCCAAACACATCCATGTTTAATCTGAGTAATGAGGCTGGGAGAAATGAGCATAACCAACTCTTTAATGAGTTCTTGCCAGAATTTATTAAAGATAATATTTATCATTCTGGACTCTGGGATGGAATATTTTATGATAATACTTGGGGAGACATCTTTTGGGTTAATAATGGAGACATTGATTTAAATAGAGATGGGAAAAAAGATAAGCCTGAATATGCAGATTTTTTATGGCAAGAAGGATTTAATAAAGTCTTGAATTCAACCAGAATTTTATGCGGTCCAGACTTTCTTGTAATGGGTAATGGCCGTATCTACTGGCCATATCAATCCTTGCTAAACGGCATGATGTTGGAAGGATTTCCTTCTAGCTGGGAAAATGGTGGTACTTGGCAAGGATCAATGGAGTCATATCTGAAGTTAGCAGACATTAATCAAAAACCATTTATTCCAGTTATTAATGTTTATGAAAATAATCAAGAAAATTATAAGCGTTTCCGTTTTGGTTTAGCTAGCACCCTATTAGGCGATGGTTATTATAGTTTCGATTATGATGTGACTAGCCACGGCCAGTTATGGTGGTATGATGAATATGATTATCGGTTAGGCACAGCGCAATCAAAAGCGTATAATATTTTAAACAATTCTAGCCAGGAAATTGAGCCAGGTATTTGGAGACGTGATTTCGAATATGCTTCAGTAATTCTTAATTCAACTAATGAGGCGAAAAGGCTTGTTTTTGATAAAGAAGAATTTGAAAAGATTACAGGGAAACAAGACACATTGGTAAATAGTGGTCTAAAAATAAACCACCTTAACTTAGCATCAAATGATGGCATTGTATTATTAAAAAAAATAGATTTTTTACAGGGAACTAGCTTCACGAATGGGTCCTTTATAAGGATATATGATGATTCGGGGCGACAATCACGAAATGGTTTTTTTTCATATCTTCCTTTTTTGCCAGCTGGTAGCGATGTCATTGCTGGTCATTTTTTGAATGATAGAGATCTAGATTATATCTACTTAGATAAAGGAGTCTTAAATTTACAGAGAAATGATAAAAAAATTTGGAGTATTAGGCCATTTGCCCCTGGTTTCAAAGGCTCTGCGTCGATAGTCGTGGCTGATATTAATGGCGACTCTATTCCAGAAATAATAATCGGCGCGGGTCCTGGCGGCGGCCCCCAAGTATTAGTGTTTGACTTTGATGGTAGAGTCTTAATAAATTTCTTCGCTTATGACAATAATTTTCGTGGCGGGGTTAATGTAGCTGCTGCTGATATTAATGGCAATGGAAAAGCAGAAATTATTACTGGTGCAGGTCCTGGTGGTGGTCCCCACGTTCGTATTTTCGATGAAACCGGAAAATTTCTTAGTCATTTTTTTGCTTATGATGAAAAATTACGTGATGGAGTAAAACTTGCTGCAGGCGATTTAGATGGAGATGCAAAAGCTGAAATATTTACAGTGGATGCCTCTGGATCAGGGTCGCTTATAAAGATATTTGATTTAAACGGCCAGGAAAAAAATAATTTTCAGGCATTTGATAAAGATTTTAAAAATATTATTTCTATTTCCTATGCTAATAACCTGAATCAGTCTGAAATAGCTATAGGTATTTCTGAGTTTTAGTTTTAATTAATTAAATGATTATGAATAATAAACTTTTTAAATTTTGGAAGCGTAGGCGTGATCGATTCTATCGTCGGCATAAATGGCAAATAGTCCTGGATTTTTCTTTGATTATCATAATTATTATTTTAATAGCAATTTTTATTAGGCTAGTATCATTCAAACCTATTTTAAACAATTTCGTGAAATGGCCGACTTTAAGCTCGACCACACTAGCAATTGATGATCAAATATTATCCTTTGATATTATTGTTAGTTTGGATGAAAAGACGATAGCTGTTAATGAAAATATTTCTTGGAAGATTCAATTTAAAAATAACGGTGAAAAAAATATTAATCAAGCTTATTTAGACTTTATTTTTCCAGATCATACATTTTTAATTGATGAGCTTAGTTCTGATAATAAAGATTTATTAATAAAAAATAATCAAATAATAATTAACAATGTTCAGGCTGGCAAGACAATAGATTTCAATGTAGAATTAAAATGGCATAAGAATCAGATTCATGCATCACGATCAATAAAAAGTAATTTAAAAGCTAGTGTAATTAGTGACGACGGTCATAAACTAGAAAAAATGCTAGTCCTAGAGGAAGTCAAGATTATTGCAGATTTAAAGTTAAAAGCTGAGCTTTTCTATCATAGTCTTCAAGGCGATCAGCTAGGGATTGGCCCGATTCCACCAGAGGTGGGTATAGCTACTAAATATTGGTTGATTATAAAAGTTGATAATTTAGATAATCAAATTAACAATTTTATTTTCTCAACTCAATTAGCTGAAAATGTTGAGTTAAGTGATGATTATAGCCTGTTAGCAGGTAAATTTTCTTATGATAAGGATCGTCGTCTATTAATTTGGAAAATTGATCAGCTTGGATTTGAGGAAAATGATTATGTAGCTAATTTTGCGTTATATTTAACACCGACAAAAAATCAGTTAGGAAAAAATGTTGAAATATTAAAGAATATAAATTATTATGCTGATGACCCGTGGTCAGGTACCACTATCAGTGCTCATTTAAATAACTTAGATAGCTCATTGCCTGCTGATAAGATTAATAAAGGGCAGGGAATAGTGATCAGCAATGAAAATGCTTACTAATTATTTAAGGCAACTTATAAAGCCGAACTATAATACACTTAACCGGATTGAGATTAATCAAACTGCTATTTTAAATAATCTGAAAATTATTCAATCGGAACAAGCTAATTCAAAGATTATACCAGTATTAAAATCTAATGCCTATGGTCACGGTTTAAAAGAAATTGCCACAATATTAAACAAATCTAATGTAGAAATGGTTGCAGTTGATTCTTTTCCTGAGGCACAAATTGTTTATCAATATTTTAAAAAGAAGGTTTTAATTATGGGTGAGATGCCAGCCGCAGTGTATAAGTTTTTAGATTGGAAAAGGACTGAAGTTTGCATTTATAGTAATTATAATTTGCAGAATTTAATGAGTTTAAAAAGGAAAATTAATATTCATTTATTTATTAACACCGGCATGAATCGAGAAGGTATTAATGATATCCAATCATTTTTACAGAAGAACGAAAACAAATTTCATAATTTACGGATTACTGGCCTTTGTTCTCATTTATCTAACGCAGAGACAAGTGATGGAAAAAACAGGGAACAGCTCAGGATATTTTTAGAAAGCTTAGATTTATTAGAAAAAAAATATAAAACTTTAAAATATATTCATTTAGCTAATAGTGCGGGTGTTTTTAGCCTGCATCATCATCGGCTCAATACTTGTCGACCTGGCTTAGCAGTCTATGGAATAAATCCTTTTAAAGAAGGCAGTCCCTATTTTCAGAAAGCTTCTTTATTATTGCCCGTTATGTCGGTATATAGCACAGTCATAGCCTTACAAGAAATAAAGGCAGGTGATAGTGTCTCATATAATAATAATTATCAGGCTAAAAAAGACTTAAAAATTGCTGTTATTCCTTTTGGCTATTATGAGGGATTAGATCGTCGTTTAAGCAATACTGGGCAGTTTAAATTAGGAGCAGATTACGTTAAAGTTGCTGGTAGCATATGTATGAACATGACCTGTCTTGAATTAGGTAATAAATCTACCATTAAAACAGGGCAGGAAATACAAATTATTTCAGCTAAATCTGAGGACCTAAATTCAGTTGTTCAATTAGCAAGAATACAGAAAACAATCAGTCATGAGATTTTAATAGGATTCCGTGATAATATAAGAAAGATTATTGTTGATAAATAGTGTCGTTTATGTTTATAAGAAAAAGACAAAAGAATAAAAATAGTAGGGGAAAGTTTAAAAAAAAGATAAAAAAAGATTATCAGTTTAAATCTTTAAATAATCCTTTCTTTCGAGTTAAAAAAAATAAAGAGACTAAATCTAAAAAAAATAGAAAAATATTGAAATTTATAATATTTATCCTTGGTATTTTAGCTTTAATTTATCTAATATTTTTTTCAATGGTTTTCAAAATTAAAACTCTAGATGTATCTGGTTTAACTAGGATTAATAACGAAGCCATTGAGGAGTTTATGAAAACTTATCAGGAAAAAAAATCTTATTTAATTTTTCCTCGAACTAATATAATATTTTTAAATTCTAATGACTTAGCAGAACAAATTAAAGTCAAATTTAAATTATCTCAAGCAGAAGTTAAAAAGAAATATTTTCATAAATTATTTATTATTCTTGATGAGAGACAGATATCTTTTATTTGGCGGGATGATCAAGAAGTGGCATACAGTGATATTAATGGTTGTTTGATTAGAGAGGCTCTCTTTTCTGATAATGATTTAGAAAAATATCCAATTTTACTTAGTGATACTAATATTAACTATTTGAAAGATAATGATTGCCTAGATTTCAGGCCTGAGTATTTTCAAGCAGTACTTAGCTTAAATGATAGACTAATCAAAATAAAAGAATTGAAGCCAAAGAGTTTTATTCTAAGTTCAGAACTTAATAGTTTAATCGTAGATTTAGAGGATGGTCCAAATATTATATTTAATACTAAAGAGGATTTAGACCAACAGATAAAAAAACTTTTGATTATTAAGCAAGAAAGAGTGGCAGAAGATTTTTTAGCTCTTGAGTATATTGATTTACGTTTTGGAGACTTAATTTATTTAAAATAAAAAATAATAATTAAACAATATGGAAAGAACTTTTAAACTTTTATTCGCTTTAGCAATCTTTTTATTTTCTCTTATAAGTATAGGCATATTTTTATTAATACTTAAAGTATTATTAATGTTTAACCCTGAATTACATATTTTGGGTTTAATAGTTAGTTAATATTGTTTAAGGTTCATTAATATACATTATGCGAAGTATTGCGATAGACTTAAAGCTAATCTTTTGATTAGCTTTTTCTATTTCTCACTTCCCTAATAACTTTAATTATTTTTAAGTTTAATCGTCTTTTTTAGATCATCTTATATGATGTTTTTTAAATTTTAATTTATCAGCTTTATTATTATTCCTGTTTACTAAGTACTAAGATTATGTCTCATTAATCACTATAATTTAAAGTATTTCAGGTCATATCTATCAACTAGCATTTTAAATTTAAGTCTATAAAAACCAAATTTAGAACTTCCCTCCTAATTTATGATATAATACAAATATATGAATGAAGAAAAAGCTATAATTAAATATTTAGGTAATTATCTTGATTACTGTGAAATTGAAAAAGGCTTATCTAATAAGACACAAGAAAACTACAGTCGTTTTTTACAAAAATTTTTTAATTGGTTAAAAAATAATGATTTAAATAAATTAAAGCCAAGCCAATTAACAATTGATCAGATATGGCATTATAAGGTTTTTTTGTCAAGACATAGGGACTCTAAGACTAGTAAAGCTTTGATGAAAAGTACTCAAAATTATTATTTAATTGCTTTGCGGTCACTTTTAGAGTTTTTTGTAGAGAAAGACATCCCCTCCCTAGCTCCGACAAAAGTAAAATTAGCTAAGGATCGAAGTGATAAGGAGATTAATTTCCTAAACTTAGATCAACTCTCTGCCCTATTGAGTGCCCCAGATCTAAAGACTATTATCGGCTTGCGGGATAAAGCAATATTAGAATGTCTCTTTTCTACTGGTTTACGTGTCGCCGAGTTAACTGCTTTGAATTTAGAGCAAGTTAGGATTAAAGAAGGCGTAAAATCTTTGGAGATTGCTATTATTGGCAAAGGTTCTAAAGTACGGACAGTTTACTTCTCTTCTCGCGCTTTACAAGCTCTTAAAAACTATCTCAATGTACGTAAAGACTTAGACCCAGCCCTCTTTATTAATTATAAGCCAGGCAGCTCTAATTCGGCAGATTCACGAAGGTTAACAGTTAAAAGTATTGAGAATATAGTTAAAAAATATGTTAAGATAGCGGGCTTGCCGATAATGGTTAGCCCTCACACTTTACGCCACTCATTTGCTACTGACTTACTTAATCAAGGTGTTGACTTAAGGACGGTGCAGGAGTTTCTCGGGCATAGCAATATAGCCACTACTCAAATCTATACCCATGTGACTAATAAGCAATTAGGAGATGTTCATCGTAAGGTTCATGAAAATAGAGATATATAGTATAGCATTTGTAAAAAAATAGATTCGTTTAAAGAATCTATTTTTAAATAATTTTTTAT
>CAYURA010000003.1:0-42899 GCA_964446775.1 uncultured Gammaproteobacteria bacterium
CTAATTTTACCACTACTTCTTAGTTTTCCACCACACTAGATATTATAGAGCCGCAAGAGATTGACCTCATCAGTCGTTCTTGCTATAATAGTTTTATAATTAATTAGTAAATTCTAAATATAAATAAATATATCTAAAAGATGTTGTTGTAAATGGTTCCATGCTTTTTTGGATTTAAGAAAAAATGCTGTGAAAGAAAAAATGGAGCTTTGAAGAAATCTGAGCCATTATCAGACGGTATAGTTGGAGAACAAGAGATCAAGGAAGTACCTCAGAGTGAATCAAAATAGTAAATAATAGGGAATAAGAGAACGTTTACCAAGCGTTTTTTATCATTTTAATACATGTTTATAGACACGCATGCTCATGTAAATTTTAAAGATTATCGAGATGATGCGGATGAGGTAATCCGCCGAGCCTTGGCTAATGATACCTGGATGGTTTTAGTTGGTGCAGAATATAAAACTTCTAATCGCGCTTTGAGTTATGCTAATAAATACGAAAAAGGAGTCTACGCAGCTGTTGGTTTACATCCAACCCACCTCGAAGAACAGTTAGTTAAGAGCCAGGAAGATAACAATGAATATCAATTTATAGCTCGTGCTGAAGAATTTAATTATGATACATACGAGAAATTAGCCAAATTTCAAAAGGTGGTAGCGATCGGTGAGATAGGTTTAGATTATTACCATCTAGACCCAACTAAAGATGTCTCAACAGCTAAAAGGAAACAGCAAGAGGTCTTTTTGAAGCAATTAGTATTAGCTCGTCACCTTGATTTGCCAGTTATTATTCACTGTCGGCAAGCACATGATGATTTATTTGGAATATTACAAGATTTTAAAAAAGTTTATGCTGATTTTATTCCTAATGATCGGCCTTGGGGCGTTTTACACTGTTTCTCTGGTGATGAAGATTTAGCTTGGAGGTACTTTTCTTTAGGTTTAATAGTTTCTTTTACTGGTTTAATTACTTTTAGTAAACAATGGGATGACCTCTTACGTAAGATACCTCTAAATAAGTTTATGATTGAGACCGATTCGCCATATATGACGCCGGAACCATACCGTGGTAGACGTAATGAGCCTCTTCTGGTACAATATGTGGCTGCTAGAATTGCAGAAATACGAAATACTAGCATAGAAAACATAGCTAACACTAGTACAGAGACGGCCAAGAAATTTTTTAAGATTTAATTATTTTAATTTTACGGAGGCTTGACTTATTTTTTGCAACAGTGTATAGGTTTATATGTTTTTATGAGTTTAAATAATTTTTTAGTGAGAAGATATGGACAAAAATTTAATGAGAGATTTATTGTTGTCTAGTGCGGCCTATAGTTTGTCCTCTATCTTAGGTCCATTATTATTTTTTGCAGTCCCTGCTTACTTTCTAGACAAACACTTTGGCACTAGACCGATGATATTATTATCAGCAATTTTTGTCGCTTTTATTATTACTAATGTGTTATTGTATAAAAAAGTACAGAAAATTAACTTGATGATTGAAACGCAGTATCCTAAAAAAGATCCTAAGCAAGAAGATGAAAAGACAGATGAGTCTTTCAAAAATAATTTAGATTAATCTATGAGTTTAAATATTTCCCTGTCTCCTGAGACTTTGTTTTATATCGGTTCACTACCAATTTCCAATACTTTTTTTTGGTCTTTTTTTGTTTTTATTTTTTTAATGATCGGAGCCATTCTATTTAAACGTAGTCTTAAGTTACGACCAGGAAAGTTCCAGAGTTTAATCGAAATGATGATTGACGGGGCTTATGAGTTTGTTGAATCAATGATGGGCAGTGAGAAAAAGGCTAAAAAAGTTTTTCCTTTAGTATTTACCATGTTCTTTTTTATTTTCTTTGCCAATCTCCTAACATTCATTCCGGGTCAAGCAGCCTTAACCTTAGAAACAGCTGGTGGGGTAGTACCGCTATTTAGAGCAATTATTGCAGATTATGGTATGGTTTTTGTAATGACTATTGTTTCTGTTATGGTGACGCAGATCGTGGCGATAGCAGTAATGGGCCCCTTGCGTTATATTGGTAAGTTTATTAATTTTACTAGCCCATTAAATTTTTTCTTAGGAATAATGGATCTAGTCGGTGAAATAGCTAAGGTGATGTCGTTATCATTTCGTTTGTTTGGTAATATTTTTGCCGGTGAGGTACTGGGCGCGGTAATGTTGTTTTTATTCCCTTTTTTCTTGCCTTTACCCTTTGCTTTCCTGGGCTTACTAACAGCCGTTGTTCAACCCTTTGTGTTTGCCGTGCTTACAGTAGTCTTCATATCAATGGCTAGTGAGTCGGCCGAGGAAGTAGGGACAGCTTAAACAATTATTTTTTTTATTAAAATATATTTATAATTAACATTTAAATTTATGGAAATGGAAGCAGCAAAATACATCGGCGCTGGTCTTGCCATCGGGCTTGGTGCTCTAGGCCCCGCTCTTGGTGAAGGTTTAGCCGCCTCAAAGGCTTTAGAAGCGATTGGTCGTAACCCAGAAGCTAGTGGTAAGATTGCCCCGTTAATGTTTGTGGCAATGGCTATTACTGAGTCAACTGGTATTTACGCTTTAGTCGTTGCACTTGTTATTCTTTTCTCTTAAAGTATAAAGCCTGTCTACCGTTAATTACGGTAGATTGCTTTGTCTTTTAAATATTTTTATATGGGTTTAATTAAAGCTCTTGGTCTTGATTTAAGAATTTTGTTAGCACAATTATTAAATTTTGCTATTTTAATGTGGGTTTTGTGGCGCTTTGCCTATAGACCAGTTTTTAAGATTTTAGAAGAGAGACGACTTAAGGTTAATAAAGGTTTAGATGATGCAGAAATAGCAGCTTCTAAACTAGAAGAAGCAGAGGCTAGAAATAAGCAAATATTACTCGAAGCTCGCCAAGAAGCTAATAAGATTTTAGAGCAAGCTCAAGCTAAGGCGGAGCATAAACAAGAAGAAATTATTGCTAAGGCTGAAGCTGAGATTGGCGTAATTATGGAGAAAGAAAGGGCAAAAATTGCTTTAGAGAAATCTAAGTCACTAAGTCAGCTCAGAGAAGAGGTCTCCGCTTTAGTAATGCTCAGTTTAAAAAAGTTTTTGGAGAATAATTTAGATGAGCATAAAGACCAGGCTATTGTTGAAAAAATAGTCGCAAGCTTAAATGATAAGTAATTAATTATGAGAATTAGTCCTAAACAATACGCCCGTAGTTTAATTGAGCTTAGCGCTGGGCTAAGTCAGGTTGAGGCAGAAAAGCTTGTTGCCCGTTTCATTTTAGTATTAAAAGAACGTCGCGATTTAAATAAATCGGATCTTATTACTGAAGAGTTAGCTTTGTTACTTGAAGCACAGGCAGGGGGAATGAGGGCAGAATTACTAAGCGCTAGAGCTCTTTCACCTCAATCCAAAAGCCTAATCACTAATTATTTGAGTGATAAGCTAGGAGCGGTTAAGGTGACCTGGCAAGAAAAGATTGACCCAACACTATTAGGTGGATTTGTTTTACGCTATCACGGTTTTGTGATCGATGGTAGTTTAAAAAACAATTTAAATAAATTTAAAAAACAGCTTTTAACTAAATAAATTAATATGTCTAGTACTAAAGATTTTATCGTTGAAGAACTTAAGCGCCAAATTTCAGATTTTAAAGCTTCTTTGGAGGAAAGTAGCGTTGGCCAAGTTCTTAAAATATCCGATGGCATCGCGCTCATTTCTGGCCTAACTGAGGCGATGATGAGTGAGATTTTATTATTCAAATCAGACGAAGGAGAGGTGGCCGGGGTAGCTCTTAATTTAGAGGAGAGCTTAGTTGGTGCTATCATTCTTGGTGACTTTAGCTCTATCAGAGAAGGCGATGAGGTCGTTTGCACTAAACGCATTCTGAGTGTTCCAGTCGGTGAAGAACTAGTTGGCAGAGTGGTTAATCCCTTAGGTGAGGCTTTAGATGGCAAAGGAGAATTACGCACTAAAGACTTTTATCCAGTAGAAAAAATTGCTCCTGGCGTGATTACTCGTGCTTCAGTTAATCAGCCGGTACAAACTGGTATCAAAGCAATTGATGCTATGATCCCGATTGGACGTGGGCAAAGAGAGCTCATTATTGGTGATCGTCAAATTGGCAAGACCGCTATTGCAATTGATGCTATTATTAATCAACAGGGCCAAAATATGAAATGTGTTTATGTCGCTATTGGTCAGAAAGAGTCTAAGGTGGCTGAAATTGTCAGAAAGTTAGAGGCTACTGGGGCCATGGAGTACACTACCATTGTCTTAGCTGGCGCTTCTAATCCTGCTTCATTATTGTATATTGCTCCTTACGCTGGCACAGCGATTGCTGAGTATTTTCTAGACAAAGGCGAGGATGTGCTTATTGTGTATGATGATTTGTCAAAACATGCCGTTTCCTATCGTGAAATTTCACTTTTATTAAGACGCCCACCAGGACGAGAAGCTTTCCCAGGTGATGTTTTTTATTTACATTCTCGTTTGCTCGAGAGGTCTTGTAAGTTGAATAAAGATCATGGCGGCGGTTCAATTACGGCCCTTCCAATTATTGAAACTCAGGCAGGCGACATTTCCGCTTACATCCCAACAAATGTTATTTCTATCACTGATGGTCAAATTTTCTTAGAGCCAGAGATGTTTAATGCTGGTAATCGACCAGCTGTTAATGCTGGTTTATCTGTTTCTCGGGTAGGCTCGGCAGCTCAAACAAAGGCAATGAAAAAAGTGGCTGGTAAAATGAGGCTAGAGGCAGCTCAGTTTAGAGAATTAGCAGCTTTTTCTCAGTTTGGTTCAGACCTAGATGAAGAAACAAGTCGCAAACTAGAAAGAGGTAAGCGTTTGTATGAGGTTTTTAAACAAGATCAATATCAGCCATTATCAGTTGGGAAACAAGTCAGTATATATTATGCTTTAATTAATGGTTTTTTAGATGATGTTCCAGTTGAAAAAATTAAAGATTTTGAAACTGGTTTATATCAATTTCTAGAATTAGAAGGGACTGTTGCGCAGCTTTTAGCTTCTCAGCCAGAACTTAACCCAGAAATTGAAGAAAAGCTGAAAATATTATTAAAGGATTATAAAGAAGGTTTAGATTATTTAGATAAATAAGTTATATCTGAGACTATGGCTAAAACTAAAGAAATATCAAGAAGAATAAAATCAATTAGTAATACTAAAAAAATTACTAGGGCTATGGAAATGGTCGCTGCTGCTAAAATGAGGAAAGCAGTTGATGCCGTTTTAGGTACTCGTACTTATGCTAATTTAAGTTGGGAGACCGTGCTGCATTTAGCAGCCATGAGTCATAGTAAGGGCGGCGAAGTACACCCTTTTTTAACTAAGAAGGATAAGACAGAGAAAGTAGCCATGATTCTGATTACTTCTAATAGGGGGATGTGTGGAGCCTATAATTCAGCTATAATTGCTAAGGTTAAGGACTCCATTGCTAAACATCCTGGTGTGCCAGTTGATTTTATTTTAATTGGTAAAAAGGGTTTGTCGGTTTATGCTCAAAAATATCCAGTGGCGGCTGAATTTCCTAAGCACGATGAAATGAGTAATGCCCGAGAAGCCCTCCCAATAGTTAAATTAGTGATGGACGAATACTTAGCTGGGAAGTATGATAAAATATTTGTAGCCTATACTGATTTTGTTAATCCTATTAAACAAATTCCTCGCATTAAACAATTGTTGCCCATCAACATAGATACAGAAGATGAATATTTAGGTATAGTTAGTGATGCAAGGGTAGGTACTAGTAAAGAGATAGTGGAAGGCAAGAGGCTTAAACATCTAAGAGAGGGGCATGGGTTTGATTATATTTTTGAACCCAGTCCAGAAGAAGTCTTAGACAGAATGATTCCTCGCTTGTTAGAGGTTCAGGTATATCAAACCCTGCTTGAAGCTAATGCTTCTGAGCATAGCGCTAGGATGAGTGCGATGCATCAAGCTACTGAAGCAGCCAATGATATGGTCAGTGAACTAACATTATTTTATAATAAGGCCCGTCAGGCTGGCATTACTGCCGAGATTGCAGAAATTAGTGCTGGCGCTAACGCCTTGCTGGATTAAAAGTATAATAAATTTAAAAAATATGAGTGAAAAAAAAATTAACGCCGGACTGGTCAAACAAGTTATTGGCGTTGTAGTTGATGTGTATTTTGAAAAGAATCTACCAGCAATTTATAATGCTTTAGAAATTGATCTTAAGGGTCAAAAATTAGTATTAGAGGTAGAACAACACCTTGGTTCTAATTTAGTTAGAACTATTGCCATGGGCTCTACTGATGGATTGCAAAGAGGTGTGGAGGTAAAAGACACCGGGAATCAAATTAGTATGCCGGTTGGTAAAGAAACTCTTGGACGTATTTTTAATGTTTTAGGTGAAACAGTTGATGGTGGTGAAAACGTAAAAACGGAGAAAAGATATAGCATTCATCGCCCAGCACCAAAATTTACCGAACAATCTAGTTCGGTTGAGATCTTAGAAACTGGTATTAAGGTGATTGATCTAATTTGCCCGATTGTTAAGGGTGGTAAGGTCGGTCTATTTGGCGGTGCTGGCGTTGGTAAAACTGTGGTTATTCTAGAATTAATTCATAATATTGCTAGTCAACATGGTGGCTATTCTGTTTTTGCAGGTGTTGGTGAGCGCACTCGCGAAGGTAATGATTTATATCACGAGATGAAAGATAGTGGTGTGCTTGACAAGGTATCAATGGTATTTGGACAGATGAATGAACCACCTGGTGCCCGCGCTCGCGTTGCTTTATCAGGATTGTCAATCGCTGAATATTTCCGTGACGAACAACACCAAGACGTGCTTTTTTTCGTTGATAATATTTTCCGCTTTACTCAAGCCGGATCTGAGGTTTCAGCCCTTCTAGGGCGCATGCCTTCAGCTGTGGGCTATCAGCCAACCTTAGCTACTGAAATGGGAGAACTTCAGGAGCGTATTACCTCCACCAAAGATGGATCAATTACTTCTATTCAAGCTGTCTATGTTCCAGCTGACGATTTAACTGACCCAGCCCCAGCTACTACTTTTGGCCACTTAGACTCAACTGTAGTCTTATCACGTTCTTTAGCAGAGTTGGGTATTTACCCAGCTGTTGATCCACTCGATTCTTCATCAGTAATTTTAGATCCAAAAATTGTTGGTGATGATCATTATAAAACTGCTCGAGGTGTGCAACAAATTTTACAAAGATATAAAGATTTGCAAGATATTATTGCTATTTTAGGTATGGAGGAATTATCAGCTGAGGATAAATTATTAGTAACTCGTGCTCGTAAAGTCCAAAGATTCCTTTCACAGCCTTTTTCAGTGGCTGAGGCCTTTACTGGCAGAGAAGGTAAATATGTTAAATTAAGTGACACAGTTAATAGTTTTAAAGAGATTTTAGAAGGAAAATATGACGACTTGCCTGAAGATGATTTCTATATGAAAGGGAGCATTGAAGAGGTAGCTAGCAGTGTTAAAGCATAATTTTTATGGCTGAAAAGAAAAGTATAAAATTTGAAGTTGTTACTCCTGAGAGGGTTGTTTCTAAACAGCAAGTCTTGCAAGTCACTATCCCTACTGAATCAGGGGAAATTACTGTTTTGCCAGAACATATTCCTTTGGTATCAATTTTGAAACCAGGTGTTTTAGAGTTGAAGACAGTTGATAAGAAAATTGAAATTATTGCGGTTTCTGGCGGATTTGTAGAGGTTTTAAGAGATAAAATTGTTATTTTAGCTGATACAGCTGAAAGAGCTGAGGATTTAGATGAATCTTTAATTATTGCTGCTAAGGAACGGGCAGAAAAAGCCAAATTAGATTTTGAGAATAAAGAGGATTATGATTTCTCAGCCGTGGCAGCTCGCTTAGATATTGAAGCGGCTAGAGAGAGGGCTTTGCATAAATGGCGTAAGCTTAAGGCTCCTAAGAATTAAGATTAAAATATTAATAAGGCATATTAAAAAAAGCACGGAATTAATCGTGCTTTTTGCTATTCTTATTTTATTTATAGAGCTAATACAGCTAAAATAATTAAGCCAATAATAATACGATACCAGCCAAAGATTTGGAAGTCATTATTTTTAATATATTTTAGAAAAAAACGGATACCGATAATAGCAGTAGCAAAAGAAATAATGATGCCAATAATCCAAACTGAGATAATTGATCCATCTAAAAGAGGAGGGCTTTTATAAAGATCAAGTGCTGTAGCAGCTGCCATTGTTGGCAATGCTAAGAGGAAAGAGAATTCGACTATACTTTTTCTTGATATCCCTAATGATAGTCCGCCCATAATTGTGGCAGCAGAACGCGAAACACCAGGCACCACAGCTAGGCTTTGAAAGAGTCCAATATACACGGCTTTTCTATAACTTATATCCTCTAATTCTAGTTTACTTTCTTCATTTTTTGGTTTAATCTTATGTTTAATTTTAAAATACTTTTCTAAGAGAATAATGATAATTCCACCAAATAGCAAAGCTAAAGAGATGGTTAGTAGGCTCTCAAGGAGGAAGTTTTTAATAAATCTATATAAGGTTAGTCCAATGATTGCAGTTGGGATAAAAGCGGCGGCTATTTTTAAAATAAGTTCTGGTTTCTGCCAGATAGTTTTAGCGTATAATACCGCTACTGACAGGATAGCGCCTAGTTGAATAGAAATTAAAAAACTACTTAAAAATTCACTAGAAACGATTCTAAGTATTTTAGTAGTGATAATTAAATGGGCGGTTGAAGATATTGGTAAAAATTCAGAAATACCTTCTACCAGCCCTAAAATAATAGCTTGAATGATAGTCATAGTTACTTCTTTATTCATACATTCTACTATATTTTCCTAAAAAAGCCAATTAATGCAAAGGTCTTGACACGAATTTATAAAAGCTTTACAATATCTTTATACTTAGCACTCTGATAGCTAGAGTGCTAAAGATACATTTTAATTATATTAATAATATTAGCCTAAAATAGTTTTCTAAAATATATTATTTATTGCTCATATATTTTTTAAACTAATTTAGGAAGTAAAACTATGAAATTAAAACCATTATCTAATAATCTAATTGTTCGAGCCGCTCTTCAGGAAGAAGTAACTAAAAGCGGCATCGTTCTACCAGCTAGTGCTGAGCAAGACAAACCAGAGAAAGGTGAGGTTGTTGCTGTTGGTCCTGGTAAGCTAAATGATGAGGGTAAGCTGATTACGATGAGTGTGAAGGTTGGCGATAAAATTGTTTTTAAAAAATATTCCCCTGATGAAATAAAGATTGATGATAAAGAATATTTGATTTTGAGTGAAAATGATGTAGTGGCGATTATTGAAGAGTAACTAATTAAACTCTTTTATTAATAAAAAAATTATACTTAATTTAATTCATAATATAAAAAACATATGGCTAAAGAAATTATTTTTGATGAAAAAGCTCGTTTAGCATTAAAACGGGGTGTTGATAAATTAAACAATGCGGTTAAGGTAACCCTTGGTCCTAAGGGTAGAAATGTAGTGATTGGCAAGAGTTATGGGTCGCCAATTGTTACCAAAGATGGCGTTACAGTTGCTAAGGAGATTGAATTAGAAGACGGATTTGAGAATATTGGTGCTAGCATGGTTAAAGAGGTGGCCTCTAAAACGAATGACATTGCTGGTGACGGCACCACGACAGCTACTGTTTTAGCTCAAGCTATTATCCATAATGGATTAAAACTTGTGGCTGCTGGTGTCAATCCAATTGATATTAGAAAAGGGATTGAAACTAGTGTTCAAAAAATTGTGGATAATTTAAAGAAAATGAGCAAAAGTATTAGCACAAAAGAAGAAATTGCTCAGGTAGGATCTATTTCTGCTAATGACAAAGAGATTGGCCAAATTATAGCTGAAGCAATGGAAAGTGTTGGCAAAGAAGGGGTAATTAGTGTCGAAGAAGGACAATCGTTTGGCATTGAAAAAGAGGTAGTTGAAGGAATGCAATTTGATAAAGGTTATCTTTCACCATATATGATTAGCAATGCTGATAATATGACTGCGGAGATGACTGATCCTTATATCCTTTTAACTGATAAAAAGATTAGTGCTCTACAAGATATTTTGCCATTACTGGAAAAGATTGCCCAGTCTGGCAAAAAGGACTTAGTTATAATTGCTGAAGATATTGACGGTGAAGCTTTGGCAACTTTTGTAGTTAATAAATTAAGGGGCACTTTTAATGTTTTGGGTGTTAAAGCTCCTGGCTTTGGCGATAGCCGTAAAGCAATCTTAGAAGACATTGCTATTTTAACTGGTGCCAGAGTTATTTCTGAAGAAGTGGGTTTAAAATTAGATAAAGCGGAAATTGAAGATTTAGGTAAGGCCAGGAGAGTAGTCGCTTCTAAGGAAAATACGACTATTATTGATGGAGCAACTGATAAAAAAATGCTTGAAGCCAGAATTACGCAAATTCGTAAAGAAAAAGATCTAAGTGACTCTGATTTCGACAAAGAGAAACTACAAGAGCGATTAGCTAAATTATCTGGAGGAGTAGCGGTAATTAAAGTAGGCGCTGCTACTGAGACTGAGATGAAAGAAAAGAAATACCGAATCGAGGACGCCTTAAATGCTACTAAAGCAGCCGTTGAAGAAGGAGTTGTGGCTGGAGGTGGCTTAGCCTTAGCTGTTGCTTGTTATGGTAAAGATTTTGCTTTATTTGAAGAACAATTAAAAGATAATTCTAAATTATCAGTTGGTGAAAGAATTATTAATCAATCTATTTTAGAACCGATTAGACAGATTGCTAACAATGCCGGGGTCGATGGATCCTTAATTTTACAACGGATTATTGAGGATAATAAGAACTCTAAGGAAATAAAGGGATATAACGCCGCTAATGGTGAGTTTGTGGAAATGGTTAAAGAGGGAATTGTTGACCCAACTAAGGTAGTTCGATCAGCCCTAGAGAATGCTGCTTCTGCTGCTATGATGTTCCTTACTACTGAAGCAGTTATTGTTGATTTGCCAGAGGAAAAGAATTCTGGACATAATCATGCTGGAGGAATGGACATGGCGGGAATGATGTAAATGATAATTTAATGTAGATAATATAAAGACCAGTTATTTAATAACTGGTCTTTATTGTTTTTTTTATTATCATTGGCTATTAGCTTTAATTTTGTTATAATTATTATAGAATTTAATCTATAATTTATGAATAAGATTAAAAAAATTGAAAGAAATAAAAAATCTACTAAAGCTGGAAATAATTTAGTTGTGGCTGTTTCTGGCTATTTTAATCCTCTTCATGTTGGCCATTTAGTGATGATTTCCAAAGCTAAAAAGTTAGGCTCCAAGCTAATCGTTATTATTAACAATGATCACCAGGTTAAATTAAAGGGTAGTATTCCATTTATGAGTTTAGCTGATAGGGCTAAAATTATAAAAGCTTTAAGAGATGTAGATGAGGTTTTTGTCTCTATTGATTTAGATACAAGTGTTTGTAGATCATTAGCAAAAGTTAAGCCTGACATTTTTGCTAACGGAGGTGATAGAAAAAGTGTTGGCGATGTTCCTGAATATGATATTTGTCAAAAATATGGTATTACAATGATTGATGGTTTGGGCAAAAAAACTAGGGCCAGTTCTCTTTTGATTGCTCGTGCAGCTGCTAAGAAGAAAAAACAGCAGCAACAACAATTACAAAATAAGTAATGAGTTTATGCGTTCTGCTTTTAAATATATTATAATTTTAATTTTAGCTGTTCTTATAGTTGTTATTTTTGCTGTTATATTTTCTAATAAGCGTTTCTTTGGTGATAACTCAATTATGTCTCGTTTATTAAATAAGCCAGCCCCAGAACCAGTGTTAATTTTACGACCAGAGAAGAGTGTTACCTTGCTTGAGGGATGGACAAATAAAGATATGGCTCAGTACTTTGAGAGGCAAGGGATTTGGCAAGCGGAAGAATTTTTAGAATTAGCAGGATTTCCTAAGGTAAATTATGATCAAGAAACTGAACTATCTAAGCCTTTAGATTATTCATCTAAGTTTGATTTTTTAAAAGATAAGCCTAAAAATACTGGCTTAGAAGGTTATTTATTCCCCGATACTTATCGTATTTTTGCTGACGAGGCTAAGCCAGAAGATTTAATTGAGAAAATGCTCAATAATTTTGATCATCAATTAACAGCGGAGATGAGGGCTGAGATTAAGAAACAAGGCAGAACAATTTATGAGGTAGTAATTATGGCTTCCTTAGTTGAGAAAGAGGCACCGATTAACTATAAGACTGGTGATAATAAAGATGCTAAAATTATTGCTGGTATTTTTTGGGACAGAATAAAAAATGGTCAGGCATTGCAATCCTGTGCCAGTTTAGCCTATATTTTGGAAGTCAATAAGCCACAATATAGTACTGAAGATACTAAGATAGATTCTCTGTATAATACTTATAAATATCTTAATCTTCCTCCTGGGCCAGTTAGTAATCCAGGCATCCTAGCTTTAGAAGCGACAATTTATCCTATTTATACTGAATATAACTTTTTTTTAACACCAGCTAAGAGTAAAGATGTGGTTTATTCGGTTAGTTATCAGGAACATCTAAGAAATAAACTAAAATATTTACCATAATTTATGTTTGACGATCAAAATAATCCTTCAACCAAAAAAAATACAGATTTTATTAATCCAGCTGGTCCATATGATTATGATGCAGTTGCTAAAAATAAAAAAAAGAAGATAATTATAATAATCACTTTTTTTATCTTAGGAATTTTAGCGATTGGCTTTTTGTTTTGGTGGTTAAATCTTAATAAGCCTAGTGAATTGATAGAAATTGATAATAAACCAATTGAAGTGAATGAGGAGCCGAAAGGTCCAGGGGTATTTTTAGACCCTAATAAAGATTCAGATTATGTAGATAATAATATAGACGATAAAAATATTTTAGAATATTTAGCCTTTGGTGATTTTTATAAGTTTACTGAAGCAAGTTTTCAGGATGTTAATTATAAAGGATATAAGCTACCAATAAATGTTAAACTGGATGTTAGCAATTATTATGAGTTGTCTAGAAAAATAGATTTAGACAATTATATTGGTGACTTAAATAATAAGGGATTTGCGATTATTAATAATCCTTGGATAAGTGAAGGTAATGATTTTTATTCTTTGACTAATGCAATTGATAAGAGGAATTTACCTCTTTTTCTTAGTATCGATTTAATTTCATATTATTATCAGAACATTTTGAAAACTTCTTATAAAGAAATCGAGGAAAATGTTTTTTATGACAGTTTATGGAATATTAGTAAGGAGCTATATGATAGGTCTCGTTTGCGTTATGAGGCTCATGTTGCTAAATTAGGGAACATTAATGACCCTGTTTTAGAAGCTGAACGTTTAGCAACGGCCTATTTTGCTATATCATTAGAGCTATTAAAACCTAATGAGAATCAAATAATGACTAAGAGTCATTTTTCAGCGGGTATTTTTGATGAGGGGAATAGAGATAAATATAGCTTTGAAGTGCCGACCTATCTTAATGATGATGTTTTACAAGAACTGGCTTTAATTTATAAAGCCCGTGGTAAGCAAAAATCTCCAGTATTGCTATATGATCGGGATTATAGTAATTTTATAGTCCCTGCTGAGTATCGTAATAATGCACGTTTGTACAACTTTTATTTAGCTGCTGCATGGCTTAATTCTACTTTTCCCTTAAATTATCGCAGTGCTGATTGCCCTGATTGTTTATTAGATCAAGATGATTGGCGCATTAATTTTATTGCTTCTATTTTTATTGCTGATGATTTTTCTATTTCTCAAGAGATTAAGAATGAATGGGCCCGAGTATATAAGATATTGTCATTTTTTAAAGGTCTGAGAGATTCTTGGAATTACATTGATTATCATGATTCTTTTGTCGAACTATTTGGTGCTGAAGCTAATATAAATGAACTATTTGCTGAAGATAATATAGAATCAGAAAATAATCTTAAAAATCTACGTTCTAATTTATTAGGAAGACAGTTATTAGCTAGCCAAGGTGCTTATGATTTGGATTCAGATCTTGGCCGTCGTTCTGCAGGGCTGCAATTTTTGGCTGATTTCTATTGGCCTAATGAATTTATTCTATCTAGTCTTCGCTATCCAGTCGTTTCTAATTATAAAGGAGGGCAAAAGATGGCTGAGAATAATACTGCTTGTAATTTAAGGGGACAAACAATGCGCTGTCAGGGCTCTTCCCAGGATATTTTAAAGCTGATTTATCCAGACTGGCAAAATGATTATTTTGCTGAAAATTCTAATTATTCGGGTTATTTAGAAGCTGTTAATAATTTAAGGCCAATTACAAATGAGGTGCTCAAAGTTAACTTAAATAAATATTGGTCATCAATGTATCTTTGGCAGAATGTATTATCTAATTTTGAGAGAGAAATGCCAATTTATTTGCAAAGTGATGAATGGAAAAACATCTTTGTAGAGAGCGCTTTAGCTGCTTGGGTAGATATGCAATTACCAATCAGCACTTTAAATGTGCGAGAGAGGACTTCTATTGTCAATTCTTTGTCTACTGATGATTTTTTTGATAATATAACTTTTATGGAGCCGAACATAAGTTTTTTTGATCGGATTATTGCCCAAAATCGTATGATTATTGATATGCTTGAAGCTCTTAGAATTAAGTCTAACTCCGGTTCAGCTATAACTAAATTGAAAGATGCCGAAGAAAAATTATTTGAGTTACGCGAATTAGCACTTAAGCAATCTAGGGGCGAAGATTTTGATGTTCAAGATAACCAAGTTATACGTAATTTTGCAACTATGTATGAATTAGTTCAAGCTGGTAGTAATTCTTTTTATTGGTATAATAGCAGTTTAGATGTGGCTGTAAAACAAGTTATTGCTGATCCTAAATTAATATTGATTGCTTATCCAGTTGGAGATAAAATAATGCTTTCTTTAGGACCTATTTATAATCATATAGAAACTAAATGAAAAGGAGGAATTAATAGTTTATCATTTGCGATTATATATAATAGTCAGTAAATTACCTTATTTAAAATAAGGTTTTTTATTATAAATAAAACCATTTAGGATGCCAATATGAATAGATACTCTGATATTATCTCTTATACTCAAATACATAGTTATCAGCTTGTCCAATTTTATACCAATTATTAGCACTCATTTTAGCTTCGGCAATTATTTTATCACTAGCCCACCAATAACGATTGACGATAAGAAAGGCTCGATTAACGCCAGCATAATCTATAGCCTGGATTATCGTATCTCGGTCAGCTTTTTTATAAGACAGGTCAAGGAAATATTGATACAGTTTAGCTCCAGTTGGAATAGGGTAGAAATAAAATTCTTCATTATTTTTTTTAAAATAACGATTATGAAAGCCAAATTCTTTTAGGGCCATAGCACTTACTTGTTGATTAGCTAAAACAATATATTTTTCTCCATTAGCTATTCTTTCAGCTAATAAAACAGAGTCTAAATCGTTTTTGCTACTGGAATAACCATGGCTATTATAAAGTGCGTCAAAGCGTGGATATGATCCATAAATTGAGACTAGCAGGAGTAAAGAAACACCTATCGTTAATATTATTTTTTGACTCTTAGTTATTTTTTTTATTTTTTTATTGAAATAATAAAATAATTCCCAGAACAAGGGGAGAGAGATAATGAGAGCAACGCTTATTAAGCGCTTAATATAGGCATCCTGCTCATAAGAAATTAAAGAAGGGAACTTCATCATTGAGCTAATTAGATAAGCAAGGAGGACAATTAAAGAACTATAGCCCAGTAATTTAGCATTAGTTCTATCTATCTTCCTATGGTTTAGCCAAATTTTCCTTTTTAATAAAATAATAAGTAGGCTTAGGCCAAATATTAGCCATGCTTGGTTGTAGATAAAGGTATAGCTAAGATTTAGAAGATAAGATGCTTGTTTGGGAAATTGGGGCCAACTTAGGTCTAAATTTAGTTGGCTGAAGTCAATAGGGCTAAAGGCAGTTATGGACCAAATAGCTATTATTAAGCAAGCTAAAAAGATAGCGCCACTTATCACTGGCTTTAAGATGATTTTAATAATATACGGTTTCTGTGGCCACCCATGTAAGATTTTAAAACTCGCAATTAAAACTGCTGGTATCCCAGCTATTGGGTGAATAGCTAAACTTGCTAAAGCAGAAGCGATAATTAAAGTCTTTTTTGCATTTTTGTAAATAAAAATGATACTTGCTAAGAGGAAAAGATAGCTAAAATTTTGAGGTGTGCTAACTATGAAAGGACTAAATCCTAATAGTATTAGAAGTAAGCTTGCTGTCCAGGCACTTTTTATGTCTTTTCTTTTGGCCTGTAAATAATTTAATAAAAAAGGGATAAAGATGGCGGCACTGATTGCTAGTAGATAAGTATTGAGAAAATTAAGAGATAAACTAAAGATTCGGTAGAAAATTACGATTAAACTATACTGGCCTAGATAATAGGGTGTTTTAGGTAAAATAAAACCAGTTTTAATTATTTCTTCTAAACTAGCATAATGGATATGGGGGTCAAAACCATAACCTAATTTATAGACAATAGCAGCAATAGAAAATATTAAAAATAAGTAGAAACCAAAGAGAATTTGTTTATATATTTTTTTGCCAGAGGCCCTGAGACTAAGTAGTGTGAATATATTAACCCAAAAAAGTAGAATAAAGAAGATTAGTGGCAATACTGACCAGGGAGAGATGAGGGCTTGGTCACTACGATTATTAACTAGGCATAGTAGGGCGGCGATAATACTGCTTAAGCTGAGACTAATATAAACCCAGAAAAGATTCAGTCTCTTTTTCTGAGATGAAATGTCAATTTTTATTTCTTTTAGTTTTTGCGGATATGGAAGTTTATGGCTTTTTAGTTTAAAAAAGTAAGTAATTATTAGGGCGGTGATGATTGTTAAGATAGTGCCAAAAATATTTAAAGCATAAACAACATAAATTATAGCTCCGCTAATTGAAAGAGAGCAAAAAAAAAGCCAAATATTTTCTAAATTTAAATAAAAAAGCCATTTTTTCATATATACTTATAATAGCATTTTCTTGCTTATTTGAGCAATATTCGTTACTATTTACTAAAGCAATAGATTAATCATGTAATTTATGTATTTTAGCTATTTTAAGCGTAATTTCGAAAATATTTTAGCTATCTTATTAGCTTTAGTTTTTTTTATTTTTAGTTCTTTTATTATTAGCCAAGTCCAAGATAGGAATGAAGTTAAATTTCTTTCTCCTGATGAAACAGCTAATTATTTTTTTGCTAAAAATTATGCTGAAAATTCTGAAATTGCTGTATTTGAAGTTGCTAATTTATATGGTGAAGAGATTGTGCGACCGCGGAGCGTGCGAAGTGATTATGGTTGGTTAAAACCAGTGAGCTTTTTAGGGATAATCATTCTATATGGTAAAATAGCAGCTATCTTCGGTAGTGCTGTTATACCTTATCTAAGCCCTTTTTTTGCATCCTTAGGAATAATTTTTTTCTATTTTTTTGTTCGTCAGATTTTTGATCGGCAGACTGCTGTAATATCTGCCGTTCTATTATCTTCTTTTCCAGTATATTTTTTTTATACTGTAAGGAGCATGTTTCACAATGTTTTATTTTTAGTTTTTTTAATGGGCGGAGCTTTATTTCTAGTGCTATCGGCACCTAAATTAAAACGAGAAAAAAAGAAGTTTTTTTATCTTAAACTAAATAAAGAACAAGTATTAACTTATGTTTTTTCTTTATTAACAGGTTTATTTTTTGGTTTAGCCGTTGGGGCAAGAAGCTCTGAATTATTATGGCTCGCACCGAGTCTTTTTCTTCTATGGTTATTTTATATTCGACGCTTAGGGTTAGTTAGATTAGTGATTATGTTATTTGGTTTTATCATGGCCCTCTTACCTATATTTTATTGGAATCAAGTATTATATTCTTCCCCTTTTTATGGTGGTTATAGTGAAATGAATACATCAATCCAGCAATTATCTAAGGCTGGTGAAAATATTATTTCAACTAATTTTTTAAAAAATAGTTTTTCTCAATATCAAGAAATATTTACCGTTTTAAAAGATAATATTTTTTATTTTGGTTATCACCCTTATCAATCTATAAGGATGTTTTATTATTATGTGCCGGTTATGTTCCCTTACTTGTGCATAATGACTTTTTTTGGTTTAATTATTTATTTATTTAAATTTTTTAAGAAACCAAATAAAGCTCAAGTTGCCTACTTTTTAACTTGGTTGTTACTTTCTTTTATTTTAGTAATTTATTATGGTAGCTGGAAGTTTAATGATAATCCTGATTCAAGCCGGTTTACTATTGGCAACTCATATACCCGTTATTGGTTGCCAATGTATATTCTGGCAATTCCTTTAGCTTCATTATTTATTTTTCATTTGGGAAAATTTTTTTCTAAGACAGTGAGTTTAAAAGTAAAAACAGCTGTTGGTCTTCGCTTAAGGACCATGATTTATGCGCTAGTGGTTCTGGTATTAACGGGTGCTTGTTTATTTATTAATATTCTTTTTCTTTTTTTTGGGTCTGAAGAAGGGTTGATTACTCTATACTATAATCATTTTCAAGATCAAGCTAACGCCGCGAATGTATTAAAGCATACTGAGGATAATGCTATAATAATTACCCAATATCATGATAAACAATTTTTTCCAGAAAGAAAAATAATTAGTGCGCTCTTAACGGATAATCAAATAAATTTAGTTTTTGCTAATTTAGTTAATAGATATCCTCTCTATTATTATAATTTCAGTTTTCCTGAAAGAGATTTTAACTACTTAAATGAAAAAAAACTAGCTGAGGCTGGATTGCAACTTGAACTGGTGCTTAATAATGGAAATTTTTCTTTATATCGTTTAAAGCCGGTTGAAGTTATAGATTTAGTGATAGAGTCTAATAATCTTAAGTAAAAATTTATAAGCAAAAAATAGTATGGGTTATTACATCATTACCATTGGTTGTTATATGAACCAAGCAGATAGTGAAAGAGTTGCTAGTTTTTTAGAAGATAATGGTTGTCAGCAAACAGCTACCTGGGAGATTGCAGATATAGTGATTTTATTAACATGTGGTATTAGACAAGCTGCTGAAGATCGTGCTTATGGTTTAGTTAACCAAATAGTTAAGCGTAACCCTAAAGCAAAAATTATCCTTAGTGGCTGTCTTGCTAAACGGAAAGACGTTAAGCTTAGATTAGGTAAGCAGGTTAGTCTATTTATGTCTATTAATGAGTTGCCTAATCTATTTAAACTATTAAGTAAAACTAAAAAGGTAAATCTATCAGATGAAGAAGATTTGCGTAAAAATAAGGGCGATAAATATTTGAGTATTATTCCTAAACATGAGAGCCTATTCCGTGCTTATGTTCCTATTGGTAATGGTTGTAATAATTTTTGTTCATATTGTGTTGTTCCTTATGCGCGTGGTCGAGAAGTCTATCGGTCAGCTACTGATATCATTAGAGAAGTAAAAGATTTGATTATTAATAGAGACTATAAGGAGATAGTACTTATCGCTCAGAATGTAAATAGTTATCAAAGTGGAACAATAGACTTCCCTAAGTTATTATTAAAACTAATTAGAATTAAAGGAGATTTTTTGATTCGTTTTTTTTCTAGTCATCCTAAAGACTTGTCTGATGAATTAATTAGAGTGATTGCCTCAAGCGATAAGATGGCTAATCATTTACATATAGCGCTCCAATCTGGCGACGATTCAATACTTAAAGCAATGAACAGAAAATATACTGTCAAGCATTTTTCAAGGTTAATCGAGAAGATTAGGGATGCTAGACCCGGTATTGCAGTTACGACTGATGTGATTGTTGGTTTCCCCGGAGAAACGCGTGCTCAATTTAAAAAAACACTTAAAATATTTAAAGAATTAACTTTTGAAATGGCGTACATCTCACAATACAGTCGCCGGCCAGGTACATTAGCTTGGTCAATGGATGACAATATTAGTTTGGCTGAAAAAAAGAGACGGGAGTTAGAATTAGACTGTGTTTTGAAAACAGGCGCCTTAAAGGTTAATCAGCAATATTTAAATAAAGAATTAAGAGTACTAGTGGAAAGAAAGGACAGGCAAGGCCATTATCATGGCAGAACTTCTAGTTTTAAAGATGTAAAGCTTCTAGATGCGACTGAAGTTCATTTAGGTAAGTTTGCAATGGTAAAAATTAAAGCTATTAAAAATTTTAGTTTAATTGGAGAAATCGTTAAGTAAAGAGATAAAATATAATCTTATGTCGATAATAAATAATAATAAAAATAATATCCAGAAAAATAAAAAAAGTACTAACAAGGCAAAGGGAAAGATTCTTGTTATTTTAGGTCCGACTGCTAGTGGTAAGACTGTTTTAGGTGTCAGATTAGCTAATAAATATTCGGGTGAAATAGTGTCTGCTGATAGTCGACAAGTTTATCAAGGTATGGATATTGGCACTGCTAAGGATTTACAAGAATATCAAATTAATCAAAAAAAAATACCGTATCATCTAATTGATATTATTTCTCCAAAAAAAGAATTTAATTTAGCCAATTATCAGTCATTAGCCTTTATTGCTATAGCGGATATTTTACAAAGGGATAAGTTGCCAATCATTGTTGGTGGCTCTGGTCTTTATTTACAAGCTCTGGTTGATAATTATTATTTGAGTTCAATTAAGCCTAATTTTAAACAAAGAAAAGCGAGAGAGAATTTGGGGAAAACTGAATTATTTAATTTATTACTTAGCTTAAAGCCCGACTTCGCAAATAAATTGAATAATAGTGATAAGAACAACCCTAGACGATTAATTCGTTATTTAGAAATATTAGAAGGCGAAGACAAGCCTAACAAAACGATAGAATCATCTTATGAATTTCTAATTTTAGGACTTGACCCAGCTGATGATATTCTTAGAGAAAGAATTGTTAAGAGGATTAAGTATAGACTGGAAAAAGAGGATATGATTGGTGAAGTAGAAAGGTTACATGAAGAAGGGGTGTCTTGGCAAAGATTAATTTCTTTTGGTTTAGAATATAAGTTTATTAGCTATTATTTGTTAGAAAAACTAAGTTATGAAGAGATGTTTGAAAAGCTGAGCAATGCTTCATATCGCTTTGCTAAACGTCAAAAAACTTGGTTTAAGCGTTGGCAGAAGCAAGGCAGGGACATTATATGGCTAGAAGATGATGAAGAAGCAGAATTAGCTTTGAATTTATTTTTAGATTAAAACAATGAACGCCAAATCAATAAAATATTTAATTTAAAAAAATAGCCAATGGCTATTTTTGTTTTCATTAATTACTTAATCATTTTTTCTAATATAATTTTTATTTTTTCTGGATTAGCTTTTCCTTTAGTTTCCGCCATTGTTTTACCAATTAAGAATTGGATTAAGGGTAATTTACCGTTGAGATATTCGCTTGCTTGTTTAGGATTATCTTTCATTATTTTGTTTATTGCTTTTTCTAATTTAACATCATCGTTGATTTGTGCTAAACCAAGTTTATTCATGATATCAGTTGGTTCGCCACCATCCCAGTACATTATCTCAAGAATTCTTTGCCCGGCGCTAGAATTTATTTTGTCTTGCCAAATAAGGGTTAAGAGTTCAGCAAAATTTTCAGCAGTCATTTTAATTTGTGAAGCGTCTTTTTTATCTTTATTTAAATTTTTGAGTAGTTCGCTAATAGTCCAATTAGCCACCATTTGTGCTGCATTTTTATCTTGCCTTTCGAAATTATCACCATTAGCTTCTATCCAGGCACCCATTTCTGAAACAACATTTTCGAAGAAATTGGCTAATGCCTTGTCATTGGCTATTATTTCTGCTTGTTCATATTTAATCCAATATTGTTCACGAAATCGTTTAGCCTTAGTCTTTGGCAGCTCTACTAGTTGTGGTTTAAGAGAATCTAAGCACTTGGGGTCAATTATTATTGGGGGGATGTCAGGTTCAGGAAAATATCGATAGTCAGCGGCTGTTTCTTTGAGTCTTTGGGCTACAGTTATATTTTTATCTTCATCCCAGCCTCTTGTTTCTGGAATAATATCTTGTTTATTATTCAAAACTTCTGTCTGTCGCTCAATCTCATAATTAATAGCTTTTTCTAAAGATCTAAAAGAATTAATATTTTTTACCTCGACTTTTGCATTTATTTTTTTATTATTAGTCGCTAAAATTTGACCAGTCTCATATTTCCAGGTGCCTGGTTTCTGTAGACTCACATTAGCCTCACAGCGCATCTCGCCTTTTTCCATATCGGCATTACTGATATTTAAGAAACGTAAAATGCGTTGGTATGATTGGCAGAACTTTTTGGCTTCTTCAGCATCTTTTATAATTGGTTCAGTTACTAATTCAACTAATGGAGTTCCAGCACGATTGAAATCAATCAATGTTTCTTCACGTCCTTTAGGGTGAAATAATTTGCCAGTATCTTCTTCTAAGTGAATACGAGTAATATTAATTGTCCTTTGTCCAACATCTAACTTTCCTGATAAACAAAAAGGTTTATCAAATTGTGAAATCTGATAACCTTTGGGTAAATCAGGATAAAAATAATTTTTTCGGTCAAATTTCGTTTCTCTGTTTATTTGACAATTTAAAGCTAGGCCTAGTAAAAGAGTCCAATCAATTGCCTGTTTATTCGGGACTGGCAAGGTTCCTGGGTGGCCTAAACAGATAGGGCAAACAGTTGTATTTGGCGCCCTATTATCCTTGTCATTATCGCAGGAACAGAACATTTTACTCTTAGTTTTTAATTCAGCGTGGATTTCCAGGCCAATAATAATATCATATTTCATATAACTATAGTTTAGCTGAAAAAAAAATTTATTCCAAGTTTTTTTAAAGTAATAAAAAAGCTCATTTATTCTAGCCCAGTACTACCAAAACCCCTATCTTTACGGCTAGTATCGTCAGTAATTTTTTCTTCTTTAATATTTGGTGTCTCAATTGTTTGAATTAATAATTGAGCAATTTTTTGACCAGCACGGATATTATACATATCTTCGCTTAAGTTTTTTACTATAATTTTTATTTCACCTCTATAACTAGAGTCAATCACGCCACCTAAAGTCGTATAACCAAGGTTCGCTAAGCCACTCTTATCCCAAATTAAGCCAACAAAACCAGTTGGGATAGCTATTTTTAGTCCTGTATCAACGAGTGACTGACAATAGGGGGGAATAGAGGTATCTTCTAGGGCATAGATATCAAGGCCGGCATCATCAGAATGGGACCGACTTGGCAGTTTGGCGCTAGGATTTAATCTTTCTACTTTAAGTTCACTAATTTTACTTTGACCATTTATATTACCTACGTCCTCTTCTTTAAGTCTCTCTAATTCTATGGACACTTCTTCTGCTAAGGACGGCTTATTTGAATGAGGATTATCTTCTTCTTTATTAATCAGCTTATTGTTAAGTGTATCCCTCAGGCTTGGTCCTAATTTTTCATTTCTAATTATAATATCGCCAAGAGTGTGAAATTTTAGTTTTTTTTGTTCTTTTTGATCTAAATTAAGATATTTATTAACGTAAAGCCAGATTAAATAATGAATATCTTCGCGAGACATTATCTCACCATTTTTAGTACATTTTATTAGGCAGAAATCTTCTAAATCATTGGCAATTTCTAAATATATTTTTTCGGCTTTTTTTAAATGATTAATGTTTTCCTCATGAATGTCTTGAGTTTTTCCGTGCCAATCCTCTCTCTTTCTAGATTGGGCTAGTTTTTGTGATATTTCTGCTTCTACATGGAGGATCAAATAAAGATCGGGTTTTGGTATATTAAATATTTTATACTCTATTTCGCTGAGCCAATTAAAAAACATTTTTCTTTCTAAAGGGTTATCAATTTTACTTCCTTGGTGGGCAAAATTTGAGGAAATATAACGATTTGAGATAACCATTTTACCCTCACTGAGCCATTTCCTGATTTGAAAGCTAGCATCAAAACGATCAACTGCATATAATAGGGAAGAAGCGTAGGGATTCACGTCATCAACGCCGCCATATTTACCTGAAAGGTATTCTTCTACCAAACCAGCTGATTTAGTATTATATTGTGGAAAATCAGCTAATTCTATTTCGTGTCCTTCATTGATTAGCCTTGTAGCCAAAAGTTGTAGCTGTGTAGTTTTACCACTACCATCGGTGCCGTCAATGATAATAAATTTTCCTGGATATTTAAACATTTTATTAGTATTAAAAAAGTGCTAGATAATTAGCTTCTTAGCACTCCTCCTAATGCTGCTTTCTTAATTTTTTAATTTTTCGATTATATTATCTATTTGTTGATATAAATTATTTAAATCACTATTATTGTCTAAATGAAAATCTGCTTTAGCTATTACTTCAGGGATCTCCAATTCAGCTTCTTTTTCATCGTCTTTTATAAATTGAGCATAGGTTTTCTCGGCATCGCCTTTATTCTCATTGCGTAGCCTCATTCTTTCATAGCGTAATTCTGCTTGGGCGTCAATACTAATTAATTTAAAATTAGGTAAATTTTTTAATTTTGAGATATCGGCTAAGCGACGAATTCCATCTATTACAACTAAATCTTTTTGACTATTTTGCGCATCTTCGCTAATAATTTCGGCTAATATATTTTCACCAAAAGCTGTGCGTAAGGCTAGGGAAAGGTCTTGAAGATTAGTGCGGTTAATAGGGAGGTATAGGCGTTTAAGAACATCTCTTAATGCGGTTGAGAAGCGAAAACTATCACTATTATAATTATTGTTAATATAAGTTTGACAGACTTCCTTGCCACTAGCTATTTTACCAGTGAAGCCAAGAATTAGTTTAGGCATACTAATTGGATTAATATATAACTTTATATTTAAGCATGATTAAGTTTCTGTTTAATAAGCGATGCTCTAAGAGTTCTAAATCAATATTAGCATCTTCGTTAAAAAGGGAAATACCAGAACCAAAAATCTTAGGTTCGATAGTCAGTATTATTTCGTTTATTAGTCCAGCTCTAAGAAAGATGGAGTTGATCATCGCCCCACCACCTAAAAGTGCTTTCGTATATCCTTGTTGCTCTAAATCTTGTAAAACTTTTATTGGGTCACCACTAACCCATTTAAGTGAGCCATTGATATTTGTGCCACCCTTGTAGGAAAAAACTACATTAAGGCGATTTGGCAGGGGTTTGGGAAAGGTTTTAAAAGTATTCTCACCCATCATAATCACTCGGTGATCTTTAGACACTTCAATAAATAGTTTTTTATCTTCTGGGCTAGTCCAATTTGCAAATTGATTTTTATTTTTAGCAATTTTACCATCTAAGGTCATTGCCATCATCATGGTTACTGGGATCATATTTAGATAGCAATAGGGGCTTTGATGCCAGGTAGTGGATCATAGCCTTCTAAATTAAAGTCCTCATATTTAAAAGAAAATATATCTTTTACTTCTGGATTCAACTTCATGCTTGGTAGATTTCTTGGCTCGCGGCTTAATTGTTCATTTACTTGTTCGCGATGATTATTATAGATATGCAGATCGCCGAAACTGTGAACAAAGTCACCTAGTTTTTTATCAGTCACTTGTGCCATCATCATTGTAAGCAGAGCATATGAGGCGATATTAAAAGGGACGCCAAGAAAGAGGTCGGCGCTTCGTTGATATAATTGACATGACAATTCATTACTGGCATTAACATAAAATTGGAAAATAGTGTGGCAAGGTGGCGGCGCAGTCTTTTTGCCATCAATAAGTGATTGTAAGTCACCGACATTCCAGCCACTAACTATAATTCTCCGTGAATCAGGTTTTTCTTTAATCATTTTTACTGCTTCGGCAATTTGATTTATTTTAACACCATTTTTTCCTTCCCAAGCAGTCCATTGTTTGCCATAAATTGGCCCTAAGTTGCCGTTTTCGTCTGCCCATTCATTCCAAATGCTAACACCATTATCATTTAGGTATTTAATGTTTGTATCTCCAGCTAAAAACCACAGCAGTTCATGAATAATTGATTTTAAATGAATTTTTTTGCTAGTAAGCAAGGGAAAACCTTCATTTAAATTAAGGCGTATTTGTCTGCCAAAGACGCTAGTAGTACCAGTACCAGTCCGATCTTCTTTGCCAAGGCCATTTTCCATGACGTCTTTTAATAAAGCGAGATATGTTTTCATAATGGGTTAATAAGCTAGGAAGCTTAAAATTAATTATTTCATGTCTTTATAAATTGTGACTTTGTCAGATAAAAGATCAAACTCTATTCCAGCGTCTTTAAAAATTTCTTTACTCCGTGTACTAGCATGATAGTCCTGAGCACAAACCACTCTTTTAATCCCAGTATTAATTATCATCTTTGCACAAGTATAGCAAGGAGTCATTTTACAATATAAAGTGCTGCCGTTAATTGAAATACCCATTCTAGCAGCCTCACAAATGGCATTCTGTTCCGCGTGGGTAGTGCGGATACAATGACGTGTAGTTGAGCCATCGGCATGTGTCACAGTGTGCATTTCGTGGCCAATTTCATCGCAATGAGCTAAACCAATAGGAGAGCCGACATAACCAGTGGACATAATGCGGTTATCAAGAGTAATGATACATCCAGAACGACCACGATCACAACTACCTCGAGATCCTATGATCTCAGTTAACTGCATAAAGTATTCATCCCAAGAGGGGCGACAATATTTTTTTTCTTTTTTAATAGGCATAAATATTTACTTAGTTAATCACAATCTAACTATAGTATATATATGGGAATTAATAAATATTGACAATATTGAGTTATTATTCGATTGATTTTTTTGCTCTAAAAAGTTATACTTTAAATATCCAATAAGGATTTTTTATGAAACTAAAGCTATTTTTACTCTTTATTATTAGTATTCTATTTTTTTCACCAAATCAGGTTTTGGCAGTTTCTCTATCAGAAAAATTAGCGGGAAGAATACTTTTGAGCGTGGAAGAGAATGGCGAGGCTTGGTATCTTAACCCACTTGATTTAAGGCGCTATTATTTAGGTCGTCCAGCTGATGCTTTTAAAGTCATGCGCGAACTTGGTTTAGGAATTAATGAATTAAATTTTCAGGAAATAGCGCAGGTAGGTATGCCAGTTGAAGGCAATACAGTTCTGGCAAAAAGCTTGTCTGGACGAATAATTTTACAGACAGAAAAAAATGGTGAGGCCTGGTACATCAACCCAAAAGATTTAAAAAAATATTATTTAGGTCGTCCAGCTGATGCTTTTAAGGTCATGCGTGAACTTAGTTTAGGGATCAGTCAAAAAGATTTAGCTTTAATCCATAAGCCAGGCTTAAAAGAGAGCTTAAATCAATATAGTGATTATGAATATAGGAAAATTACTACTGATCGGGGTAGTTTTAATTTAGATTTAGTTAGGATTGATTTAGCTAATCCTGATTTAAAAATATTAACTTTAGTTGCTGATGAGGAAGTCTGTCGGGGTAATAGTTGTGCAGCCAAAAGTTTGGCTGATTACGTTTTTTCTAACGATGCATTTGCTGGTATGAACGCTAGCTATTTCTGCTCTTCATCTGCTTGTGTCAGGCAAAACTATTATTTTGCTCCAGTTTACGACGATTTATTAAAAAAGATGATTAATGAAGATCAGTTAAGATATTGGACCACTGGACCAATGTTTGTTTTTGACCAAGATAATAGATTTTATTATTTTAAGGATTCGCGTGATTTTCAGAGTAAAGATAGTTTTGAACAAAATTATGGTGTCAAAATTCAAGCAGCTTTAGGGAATAAGCCTAGACTTTTAGAGAATAAACTAAATGTTTTAATTGATTGGGACTTAGATTCAGGACAAACTAAAGGAAAATATTTGAGGAATGCCATAGCTTATCGGGAAAATCTTAATCATCCAGGTAGGGGAGAATTATATCTAGTGATTTTACGTGCTGCCACTTTAGATGATTTAGCCTATGTTTTACAATATTTAGATTTTGACTATGCTTTAAACTTAGATGGTGGTTATTCTTCGGCGCTTATTTATAATGGTGAGTATATGCATGGACCTGGACGGTTAATACCAAATGCGATAGTCTTTAAACAATAAACATGTTCTTATGGATTTAGAATTGTTAAGGAATAAAATAATTACAGATGGTAAAGCAGTTTTTCATGTTAAAGTATCTCCAGGAGCTGATAAGACTGAATGGCAAGAAAGCCTGTCTGACGGGACTTTAAGGTTAAAAGTTAAAGAGTCTCCAGAAAGAGGTAAGGCTAATCAGTCGGTTATTAATTTCATAGCTAGTTTTTTTCAGATTAGTCGAAAGTCTATTAGTATTATTGCGGGTGGAGGGGCGAGGCTTAAACGAATTAAGGTAAAGAAGATCTAATATGGATATTTCAATTATAATTGTTAGTTGGAAGCTGAAAGAAAAATTAAGACATAATTTAGAAGCTTTAATTTTAGCTTTAAAAGACATTAAAGCCGAGATCTTTGTGGTTGATAATAATTCTCAGGATGGGACGGTGGAGATGATCCAACGAGAATATAAAGATATAAATTTAATTATTAATTCTGATAATCTTGGTTTTGCTAAAGCTAATAATCAAGCCATTGAACTGGCTAAGGCTGATTTTATCCTCTTGCTAAATCCTGATATGAAAGTTTTTCCTGAAACAATTTCTCAAGCTTTAGCCTGGGCTAAAGTCAACACCCAGGCAACTGTTTCTGGCTTCTATTTACAAAATGAAAACGGCGATCTATTGCCCCAAGTTAGGAGATTTCCGAGTTTACGTGATCAACTATTGTTGACACTAAAGTTACCTCATATTTTCCCAGCCTTGCTTAACAAATATTTATATAAAGATTTTGATTATAGTTTAGCTCAGAAAGTAGATTCTATTCGTGGTTCATTTTTCTTAATTAATCGTAATTCTTGGCGAAATATTAGTGGTTTAGATAAGCCTTTTCTAGATGAACGTTACTTTATTTGGTTTGAAGAGGTTGACTTTTGCCGACAAGTCTATAAGAATAGCGGTGAGGTCTGGTATAGCCCTGTAGCTAAATGTCGAGATTATATTGGACAGAGCTTCAAACAACTACCTAGGGACACTAAACAAATTTATTTTCGGACTTCAATGTTGGCCTATTTTAAGAAATGGCATTCATTAACTGATTATTATGTGCTTAAAGCTGTTTGGAGCATAAGTAATGTAATTACTAAAATATTTAAAAAGTATGAAAAATAATATAGACCAGAAAAAAATTGGTATTATTTTAGTTAATTATCAAGATTATGCTGAGAAATTTTTAGCAGAATGTCTTGATTCTATTAGGCGGTTAGAAGGAGCGGTGGAGTTTGATTTATTTATTGTTGATAATGCTAGCTCAGAGTCAAGTCAGAAATTTTTAAAAGAGACTGCGCCTGAGGCTAGGTTAATTGTTAATAAAGATAATGATGGTTTTGCTAAAGGTAATAACGATGCTTTACGAGTGATGAAAGCAGAAAATTATGATTTTGCTCTTTTACTTAATATGGATGCTTATTTAGCTAAAGATGCTTTAAGCAAATTACTATCTCTAGCTAAGGAGAATATTACTGCTGGCGCAATACAGGCTCGGATCATGTTAGCTGATCATAAAGATTTAATTAATAGTTTGGGAAATAAAACTCATTTTTTAGGTTTTGGTTATTGCGATGCTTATCAAAAAAAATATAAAGAGAGTAATAAAAAAAGTAAAGCCATTTCTTATCCTTCAGGTGCTTGTGTACTGTTAAGAATGGAGGCGTTGCAAGAAGTGGGCTTGTTTGATGAAAAGCTATGGATGTATAATGAAGATCAAGATTTAGGTTGGCGTTTGTGGTTGCAGAATTGGGAATGTTTGATTGCTTTTGAAGCGCTTGCCTATCATCATTATGAATTCAGTCGTTCGATTAGTAAATATTATTTTTTAGAGAGAAATCGTTTGATCGTTGCCTGGAAGAACTATTCTGCTTGCTCGCTTATTATTTTTTTCCCAGCATTGTTTGTTATGGAGGTAGGGTTATTGTTATTCTCCACTAGATCAGGGTGGTTTAAAGAAAAGTTGCGTAGTTATAGATTTTTCTTTAATCCTTTTAATTGGCCTTACCTGATCAATGCTCGTCGTTTTGTGCAGAAAACTCGAAAACGAAAAGATTACCAGATATTAGCATTATTTTCTGGAAAAATTTCCTATCAAGAGATAGATAATTTTTTACTTAAAAATCTAGTTAATCCGTTGATGAATATATATTTTAAAATAGCCAGAGTGATTTTGCGGATAATAAAACAATAATATGGATATTTCAGTTATCATTGTGAACTATAATAGTAAAGACAAATTGTCCGAATGTTTGTCTTCTTTAGATGAATGTGATTGGTCAGAGTTAAGCTATGAAATTATTGTCGTGGAAAATAATTCTCAAGATGATTTGGGCGAACTAGTTAGATCTCATAAGAAGACTAAGTTAATTAAGAGCGATAAAAATTTAGGCATGGGTGGGGGAAATAATCTTGGTATTAGCCATAGTTCTGGCAATTATTTACTTATTACTAACCCTGATATTATTTTTAGAGTTGATACAGTATTAAAAATGTATAAATATATAATAGATAATAGTGAGGCTGTAATTGTTGGTCCGCAATTATTAAATCCTGATGGGAGCTTGCAATATTCTTGTGCCCAATTTCCAAGTATTTTTTTACCTTTATTTCGGCGCACTGCCATTGGTCGCTTCTTCCCTGGTTTTAATGAAAAATATTTTATGAAAGGGTTAAATTATACAGAGACACAAGTAGTTGATTGGTTGTTAGGAGCCTGTTTAATGTTAAGGAGAGGTGAGCTATTTGAATCAGGAAAACTGTTTGATGAGCGTTATTTTATGTATTTTGAAGATGTTGATTTGGGTAAAAGAGTGAGCCAGATAAATAAAAAATGTGTTTATTTACCTAGCGCTAAAGTAATTCATGACCACAAGCGTCAGAGTGCTCGCTTGTCATGGTATAAAGCAATTTTTTTAGATCAATTAGCCAAAGAACATCTGCGCTCGTGGTGGAAATATTTTAATAAATGGGGTTTTAAATAATTAATTAATTTATAATTAAAACATATGCAAAAGATTAAAAAAGCTATTTTACCAGTTGCTGGTTTTGGCACGAGGTTCCTACCTGTAACTAAAGCACAACCAAAAGAAATGCTACCAGTAGTAGATAAGCCAGTTATTCAATATATAGTTGAGGAGGCGGTAGCAGCTGGCATTGAAGAAATCATTTTTGTGACAGGTCGTGGTAAGCGGGCGATTGAAGATCATTTTGATTATTCTTTTGAACTCGCTAAAACTTTAGTAGAAAAGAATAAATTAGATTTAGTAAAAAAAGTACAAGCGATTGAAAAATTAGCTAAGTTTTCTTATGTTAGGCAGCCTATTCCTTTGGGTGATGGGCACGCTGTTATGTGTGCATCTCACTTAATTCGTAATGATGAACCAGTCTTAGTAATGTTCGGTGATACTCTTTATGATTCGAAAATTTCTCCAGTCAAGCAGGTGATGGATGTCTATGAACGATATGGAGACACGGTTATCGGTTTGTCCGAAGTGGAGCGGAAAGATGTTAGCCAATTTGGAGTAATCGATGGCCTTGATTTAGGCGATGGTATTTATGAGATAAAAAAATTTATTGAAAAACCTCCAGTCGATGAGGCCCCTTCAAACTTAGTGCAGGTAGGAATAAATATTATTACACCAGAAATAATAAGTATATTACAATCTATGGAATCAGGTAAGTCTGGAGAGATCCGCTTAGCTGATGCTTATGATGTTATGTTGGGACGGGGTAGGGTTCTATATGGCAAAGAGTTAGAAGGCGAGTGGTTGGACACTGGGAATAAGTTTAATCTAATTAAAGCAAATATTAAAATGGGTATAAAAGATGCAGAAATTGGAGAGTACTTAAGGGCCTTTTTAAAGGATCTGGCTCAAGGACTCTAGGCCTTTATTGGTTTAGTGGTCAAAAATAGTTGGTGAAAGTGCCAAATCTATTTTAATATTACAATAGAATTTAAAATAATTATAAAACGGTTTATACTTCGCTCTATCAATCTTATAAGAGAGCGTATCGTATTTGCAAAAATAACAGCAAATTACCCATTCTGTCCACCAAATTTTAAACACCTAGTATTAATTTACCAACTATTTTTGACCATTAAACCCCTTTATTAGTTTATTGATTTAATTAAAAAAAGACTGAACCTATGAAGTTTAGTCTTTTTATTATCAGTTTTTATTTTAATTGTAATTTATAGATTCCAGCCTGATCTCTTATTTGAGCATAAAAATATACTATTTGATTTTTTTCATCTAAATTAAGGTAGCTTATGCTATTAGCTTGTAGAATATTGATTGGGATAATCCTCTCTAGCTTAAGATTCACAATCCAAATATTGTTAGCACTAGAATAGAGGAGATACGATTTAGACTTATTCCAAGCCATGCTAGTTATTTGTTCACTAATCCTAACAATTAGGTTAGGACGTTTACTATTTAGATTCATGGAATATATTTCAGAGTCATTATACCAAACAATGAAATCATCATTAATCCATTGCCATCCATTTACTTTGTCAATTTTTTTTACTATTGGTTTTTTTGGATTACTATTAAGGATATATAGGGTATGATTTGTTTCATTGTAGAGGCTTAGCTGTTTATTATATTTATCAAAGTGATATTTTCCTGCTAGCAGATGAATACTTGATTCTAATAGAGCGCTAGTTGGGTTATATATTTTTAGATAATTATCTTCATTAATAGTTTCGATAGTGTAAATATTGTTATTATGACTGATATAATCTAGATATTTCCCGGAAGTTAAAAAAATTTGGCTTTTACTATCTGTACTACTAAAAGATTTTATTTGATTTTCTAATTGATAATAGAGCTTATCTCTATTCTTGTCCCAATACAGATTATAAGCCCCTGGCTCTAACGGAAAATTAAGAGGATTTATTTGTTTATTATTATAGTTACTACTGTTGCCAGTTTTTAAGTCGATGATTAAAGAGTCATCTTCTAAAACTAAACTCTTACTATTAGCACTAAGATGAATTTTCTGAGTTTGACAATTGGTTATATTCAAGGGGAGAGATTTTTTAAAAATGATGAAATCTTCTTCAAAACTAGTTTGGCCAGGTTTTATTTCAATTTTTTTATCTAGCGACCAATAGCCTTCTTTTTCTAAGTGCAGATTATATTTTCCTGGAGGCAAATTTTTAATTTTAGCTGGTGTTTTAATGTCTTTGTTCCCCCAGTTAATAATAAGAGACTTATTTTGCCTCTCTCCATTCAAAAAAACATTGGCGCCAGTGGGAGAACTATCGACAATAAGCATGCCGGTCTTTTGGAAAAGATTATTATAATTTAATGGCCATTGTCTATTTATCGTATATCCAGCTGCATATAAGGCAACAAAAAAAGTGATGATAAAAAATAAGATAATAAAAACGATAAATAGCCAGTCACGGATTATTTTAGGCATAAAATTTAGTCTACTCTATCTATTTTAGCTCCTAAGGCGCTAAGTCTTTCTTCAATTCTTTCATAACCCCTGTCTATTTGATTAATGTTATCTATTTCAGTTGTACCTTCAGCTATTAAACCAGCAATAACCAGAGCGATCCCAGCTCTTAAGTCTGGACTTATCAAGCGTTTGCCATATAATTTTTTTGGTCCTTGAACCACAATTCGGTGAGGATCACACACGGTGATATTGGCCCCCATTTGTGAGAGCATGTCAGTCCATATTAAGCGACGGTCGTAAATAGTTTCATGAATTAGAGATGTGCCTTGAGCTTGGGTCATTAAAACTACATAAGGTGATTGTAAATCAGTAGCAAAGCCTGGGTATTCATGAGTTTTTATATTTTGAGCTGATAGAGGTTGTTTGCTGGATTTTACTTTAATCCAATCGGGTCCAAAACTAAGTTCAACTCCAATCTTTTTTAATATTTGTATAAGCGTCATGATATGCTCTGGAACACAATTATTTATTTCAATGTTAGCATTAGCAGCAGCTGCCATAATTGCGAAAGACCCAGTTTCAATCCGATCTGGGAGGACATTAAAGGTAGCAGCACTTATTTTATTTTGACCTTCAATAATCATAGTAGGGGTGCCTGCTCCGATTATTTTTGCTCCTTGATCATTTAAATATTTAGCTAAAGCGGTAATCTCAGGCTCCATGGCACAGTTTTTTAATGTAGTAGTACCAGGTATAAGACTAGCTGTCATCATCATGCTCTCAGTGGCAGTAACACTAATGAACGGAAAAAAATAATCAGCACCATGTAGCTTATTAGCTTTAATATGGTAGAATTTACCAGGAACTTCTTCTGTTTCAGCACCAAAGGCACGATAACCATCTAAAAATAAATCTATTGGCCTTCCGCCAGCTCCAATTACACAGCCACCTGGGTGTGGAAATTTAACTTCGCCCAAACGGGCTAATAAAGGACCAACAAACATTATTGAGCCTCTAAATTTATTCGCCATTTTGTCATTTAAAATAGTACTATTTAAGTTAGAAGTGTCGATATTAGCCTCATTCTTATGACGATTTATTTTAGCTCCTAAATCCATTAAAAGCTCAAAAGAACGTTCCACGTCATCGATCAGTGGCAAATTTTTTATGGTTATAGTTTCAGCTGATAATAGAGCGGCTGGAATAATTTTTAAAGCAGAATTTTTAGCGCCACTAACAGAAATATTTCCAGCCAAAGTTTCGCCTCCTTTAATAATAAATTTAGACATATAATATTTTTTACTTATCTTATAATTAATCTTAACCTATTTATTGACATTTTTCAAATATTTGTTAAGATAGATATGTGAATCGGCGAAAGCTAGATTTTTTCTAATAATTTTACTAATATAAGGACAATATAAATCTATGTCTAAGATTGCTGTAATTGCCTCTGGAGGCAAACAATATAAAGTCAAAGAGGGTGACACTATTAAGTTAGAGAAATTAGATATTGCCTCTGGTCAAAAGTTCAAACTTGATACTTTATTAATAGCTGAAGTCGATGGTAGCTCGGTCGAGCTTGGCACTCCTTCTTTAGGGGAACGAGTTGAAGCTGAAGTGATTGACACGACTAAGCAGGATAAAGTAACTGTAGTGAAGTATAAGAATAAGACTCGATATAAAAAAACTACCGGACATCGTCAATTTAAAACTTCAGTTAAGGTTTTAAAAATTGCTTAATATTTTTTAGTTTTTAAAGATTAAAAAAAATAAATCCGTATTTTTATGAAACGGATTTTTTTTTGAACTGACAAAATTTTTTTAATTTTAGCCACAAGGAAACTACTCTATTTTTATAGATAGTTAAAAGTGTAATCAGAAGTAAACTCGTAAGCATTCTTGCCTCCTTTTTTATTCATATTTAAATTAAATTTTATTTTTATATTTTAACGCATTAGTAATTGTTAATTCATCGGCGTATTCTAGATCTGATCCTGACGGTAAACCTCTAGCTAGACGACTTAAATTCAGTTCAGGGAAAATCTTTTTTAAATAAAGGGCAGTACTTTCTCCTTCTAAGTTAAAATTTAAGGCAATTAGCAATTCTTTACTTTGACGATAATTAATAATATGTTTTAATTCTTTTATTGGCAATTTTTCAGGACCAATATTATTTATTATGTTTAGTAGTTCGCCTAAAACGAAATAATAGCCTTTAAATTGATTAGTTTGTTCAATTGATTTCAAGTCTTGAATATTTTCAACAATACATAAAATATTATTATTTCTGTTTTTGTCCTGACAAATCTGACATATATCAGTAGAACTTAAGGATCGGCAATACTGACAATATTTAATATTATCTGTTAAGTCTTCTAGGATTTTAGCCAATGTTTTTAAATAAGTTGGATTCTGTTTAAGTAAATAAAAAACATAGCGTTCAGCAGTTTTTGGGCCGACACTAGGCCATTTAGATAAATAGGCTATCAGATCTTGGAGATATTGAGGGTAACTCATGTTTTTAGCTGAGACCAGGAATTCCTCCCATTTCTTGCATCTTTTTTGCCATTAGTTTTTGAGTTTTCTTGAGAGCATCGTTAAAACAGCTTGTTACAGCCTTTTCTTGATTTTCTAGATTTAGTTCTGGATTCAATTTAAGGCTAACAATTTCCATATTGCCATTTAAAGTTAGCTTAACGCCATTTCTTTCTTCGGTTATAGTTTCTTGAGCTAAGGCATTCTGCATTGTTTTTGCTTGGCTACGTAAATCCTTGAATTGCTTGAGCTTATTAAACATAGATTTTAATAAATTATTTTAAATTTTTTAAATTTTTAATTTTGTTTACTTAAATTTTTAAAGCTGGCTGTGTTCTCATCAAAAAAGAGGTCTATTCTTCCAGTTGGCCCGTTACGGTGTTTAGCAATATGGAGCTCAGCTTTATGTCTTTCATCCATTGGTAGGTCGTTAGGATTATAGTTCCTATCAGCTGCTTTTCGGTAAATAAACATCACGACATCAGCGTCTTGTTCAATGGATCCAGAATCTCTTAAATGAGAAAGCTTCGGAATAGCAGGACTGCTTTGTTCAACAGCTCGAGAAAGCTGAGCTAAAGCTAAGACAGGGATATTTAATTCACGAGCAATTGCTTTTAATCCCCGAGTTATTTCACCAATCTCTTGGACTCTGTTCTCACTATATTTGCCTCGGCCTTCCATTAATTGTAGATAATCAATTACTATTAACCCTAAGCCTTTTTCCATCTGTAAACGGCGACATTTAGCTCGTATTTCCATAATCGATAAAGTGCTTGAGTCATCAATATATACCGGTGCTTCAGAAAGTTCGCCCATTGCTTGACCAATTTTTGTAAAGTCGTTATCTTCTTCCCGATCAGATAAATTGCCAGTTCTCATTTTCCATAGATTAACATTAGCTTGAGCACAAATCATTCGATCAACTAGTTGTTCTTTACCCATTTCTAAAGAGAAAATTCCTACCCCTTGTTTGTTTTTTAAAGCCGACTGACGAGCAATATCTAGGGCTAATGAGGTTTTACCAACGCTTGGTCTGGCGGCTAGAATTATTAAGTCTGATTTTTGCAAGCCAGCTAAAAGTGCATCTAGATCACCAAATCCTGTACTTAGCCCCCTTAATTTACCTCCTTTTTTGTGAAGCTCGTCAATTCTCTCAAACGCTTCAGTTAATAAAGAGTCAATTGGTAAGAAGGCATTTTTTAAGAATTTTCGTGAAACACCAAAGATTTTTTTTTCTGTTTCATCTAATAACTCATCAATTTCTTTATCTTCATTAAAACTAGCGTTTGTTATTTCAGCGGCGGCTTGTTGCAGCCTCCTCAAGGTAGCCTTTTTTTGAATAATGTTAGCGTACTGAGCTACGTTTCCAGCTGTTGCTACGGTGTTTGATAGTTTAGCTAAATAGGTTCGCCCTCCAATATTTGCTAGTTGTTTTTTATCCTCTAATTTATTAGCTAGAGTTATGATATCTATTGGTTCTTGACTATTGTACAAATCTTGAATAGCCTCGTATATTTTTTGGTTAGCACTACGGTAGAAATCTTGAGGTAAGATCATGTCAACAATCTTAATAATAGCATCTTTATCAATTAAAAGAGAGCCTAAAAGAGATTCTTCAGCTTCAAGGCTGTGAGGGGGTATTTTTTCTAGAAATTTTTGATCTGTTTCAGGCATATATTCATTATTATCAGACTTAGCTATTTAGATTTATAGCTTAACCCAAAAAAACATATTATTCAAGTTTAGTTTTTCACTTATTGTCCAGGTTTTATGCCCTGTCAACTTATTAATCATTGGATAATTATGTAATTAAACAGCCCCCTTCATATTGACAAAATGTTAAATATTACCTAATTTATAATTAAGTCGATAAAATATTAAATTAATGAAGGAGGCAAACATGGAAGAAATGGATGATGCGATTCGTTCTTTTTTAAAAGTAATTGGGCTGGGTCGGGTAAAATTATCAAGGATAGATCCTAATTTTGACTATCTTGAAGATAGTGATATCCATCAGGGGTATCTTAACAAACAGCAAAAGATAATATATTTGCTTTCCATTTTTTGTGAAGAAAAAAGAAATTATTATCAGGATATGGCTGATAGTGAGCCAACCTGGTATTATAATAAAGTCACCTACTGGGCAGAAAAGAGATTTGTTTGTGATTCTCTTCTATCACATATATTAAGGCGACAATATGATATCTCATATAATTACGGTCTAAAGGTAGTCGATGATTATTTGTTGGTATCTTATGAATATGAGGCAGTCAATGAGGGAGAATATATTTCAGTATTCCTTAATTAAATCTCTCTAAAAAGATTTAATAATAAAGACCTTTAATATAAATTAGAGGTTTTTTTAATTTAAAAAACCCGCTTTTATATTGCGGATATTTTTATACTTTAATCCTTTAAATTTTTTGATATTATTTATGGAGCCACCTGTCGGGTTCGAACCGACGACCTGCTGTTTACAAAACAGCTGCTCTAGCCAGCTGAGCTAAGGTGGCGATAGCTAGAGTTTATATTACTTTTATATTTTTGACAAGGGTTTAATCAATAGGGTATAAAAGGCAAGTGGGCAATTCACATTCAATTAATAATTTTAGACTAAATTTTTATTACTAATAATTACTATAAAATAATTTAGAAATTTGTTAGAAAATATTTATTGATGTATATTTAAGATATGAAAATAGATCTACAACTACACTCACTATACTCTGATGGTTATAATTCTCCTCAGCAATTAGCAAGAATGTTGAAGGTAAATAATATTAAAGTTGCTTCTCTTACTGATCATAATACTATTGCTGGACAAAAAGAGTTTGCTGAGGCTTGTAAAAAGTATAATATTAAATCTATCCCCGGCTTAGAATTATATGTACGATATAAAAGTCGGACTTTTAATTTGCTTTGGTATAATTATCAGATGGATTCTTTAGAATTGCAGAAAATGTTGGAATCAACTTGGAAGCGACGGCGATTAATGGCGCAAAAAGTGGATAGCCGCTTACAGCGTTTAGGTATACGTTTTAACTTAGGCAAATTTATCGATAATCACCCCTATTACCTACCAGTTAATCACTGGTTAGATGAATTAAAAAAATCAAGATATAACCGTAGTATTTTTAGAAAAATAGATTCCAACAAGGAAATCTTAGATGACAATCTTATTAGAATCTTGTTCTATCCGAAAAAAGGAGTTAACTTGCAAGAAGCAAGGGTTAGCTTGACTAGAGTACTAAATTTGCGTAAAAAAGTTGGTGGTCAGCTTATTATGTGTCATCCTGGATTGAATAATAAGTTAAAGAATAATTTATTAATGCACTTATTTGATGCTGGGCTTGATGGCGCTGAACTACTATCACCACATCATTCAATTAGTACCGTTATTTATATAACTCGTGAAATTAAAAAAAGAAATCTTATTGCCACTGCTGGCTCTGATTTTCATAAGGCAGCGCCTGAAGATTTTAATCCACGTTATGCTTGGCAATGGTGTAATTTTGAAAGTAGAGACCTTTATCAGATCCATAAAATTATTGGTGGCAGACCTAATAAAAGCTCATCTTAAATTCAAAACAGGTTATGAAAACCTGTTTTTGTGCGCCCAGCAGGGCTCGAACCTGCGACCTTATCCTTAAAAGGGATCTGCTCTACCAACTGAGCTATAGGCGCTAATAATTATTAAAAATTATAAAACTAATTAATAGTTAGATGTTAGCAAATTAATTTTTTTTTGACAAGAGTCGTTTTAATATTCGTTTTAATACCTAGTAAGTATTTGTTACCTTCTTATATTTAATACGTTTTATATAATATAAAGATATGGCCACAATCACAAATGAGCCAAAAGAAACTGAATATTTAGCGGCCGCTAAATCAGGAAATGCTGATGCTTTTGCTAGGCTTTATGATACTTATATTAAACAAATTTACAATTTTATTTTCTATAAAACGATGCATCAACAAATAGCGGAGGATATTTGTGCCGATGTTTTCCTAAAAGCTTGGAAGAATTTAGACCAATTTAAAAGTGGCAGCTTCCAGGCTTGGCTCTATTCTATTGCTAGAAATGCGGTTATTGATCATTATCGAAGTTCTAAAGAAATAAAGAATATTGAAGACTGTTGGGATTTGAGTGCTGATGAGGATCTATTAACTAAGACTGATGAGTTAATTCAAATAGAAAGAATAAAAGAAATCATTAGCTCTTTAAAACTGCTTGATCGGGAAATATTAACTATGCGATTTTGGCAAGAGCTATCATTTGCCGAGATAGCTGAATATTTAGGTAAAGAAGAGGGGGCTATAAAAATGGCTTGTATGCGAGCTATTAAAAAATTAAAGAATAAGATACCTGTAAAATCATTATTGTTTTTATTAGGTTTGATAAACATATGGAAAGTAATCAAATGAAGGATTGGCTTAAAGAGCTCTATCAATTAAACCCTCAATTAAAGTCTTTCGAAAACCAATTAATTGAGATTATTAATCAAATGAGAGAGTTGAAACCAGAGACTCATTTTAATGCTGAGCTGGCAGCTAACATTAAAACTAGATTAATGTTAAAGATAAATGAGGTGAAGGCAAAAGAAGAAGAGAAGTCTGCTTTTAGTTTTAATATTATCAAACTAAGAAAGAAGACTTACGCCTATACTGGCTTAGCAGTTGTTTTTGTCTTAGCTTTAGCAGCAATAATTACTAGCAATCCATCTTTTTTAAGAAGTAATCAACAAATTAATATTACAGATAAGAGTCAAAGCGCTAGCTATGATGATTGGCTTGAAAGAAATCAGGATGATTATGCTCAGCTTGGGGAGCGAGCTTTTGGTTCTTTAGCCTTACTATCACTGGCTGACTCAGATAATTTAAGGCAAGGCACAAAACAAGTGGAGATGATTGGTGACAAGATAGCTCCCGCTATGGAAACTTTAGTTCTTGGTTCAGATGAGCAAGGGTCGGTATTTTCTGATCGCATGATTATGCCTTGGTATAATTATAGCTATAACTATCAAGGAGAGGATTTAGTTCTAGATAAATCAGAGGGAGGCGTCTATCGGCGTCTAAGTAGTAGTAGCAATGATAGTACTAGGTTAGCTAAGTTGGTAAATGGCTTAAGTTTGAATGGTCTTTCCTTAGCTAGCTTTAATAATCTTCAAGCCGAAAGTTTAATTCTATCAGAAGATATTGAAGAGGGATTGTCGGTTTATTTAGATTTTAAAGCAGCTTCAGTTAATATCTATCAGAATTGGGATAGATGGGAAAGTCTAGCCAATGCTTGTGATGATAATGATTTACGTTGCTTAGCTAAGTTTGATCTTAAGATTGAAGATTTTCCTAGTGATGAAAGCTTAGTTAAGCAAGCTAATGAATTTTTAGCTAAGCACCAGATTGATGTGAGTAGTTATGGTGAGCCGATAGTGGATAATAATTGGCGTAATGAATTTACCATCGCTAGTGATCAATCGAGTTTCTATATCCCAGAACAAGTTAGCGTTATCTACCCCTTCCAAGTTGCTGGTATGAATCTGCGTGATCAGTCAGGTGATTATAGTGGGGTGAGAGTGAATATTAATATATTAAAAAAACTAGTTACCGGCCTTGATAATCTAAGTTCAAATAAATTTGAGTTTTCTAATTATCAATTAGAGACAGACTTTCAAAGAATTCTAAAAATTGCTGAAAAAGGTGCTTGGGGATCATGGCCTATGGGAGGATTTCCTGAAAGTGAAGTAATCGAGTTGAGCCTAGGCACGCCTGAGTTTAGTTATATCAAGCTTTGGCGCTATGAGGATAATAAGAATGAAGAGCTATTAGTGCCTGCCCTTATCTTTCCTGTTATAGTTGATGATAATTTAGAGTATTACGGCCAGAGATCAGTAATAGTGCCTTTAGTTAAAGAGATGCTAGCTGAGTTAGAGCTAAATCAAAGTAATCAAGGTAATGGTTATTCTGGGGGCACCATTGAGCCAGTACCAATGCCAATGCCTTTTATTAGATAAGCTGGTCACTCCACAAATTATAACTTAAATTAAATAGAAAAAGTCAGCTCTGATAGCTGACTTTTTATATTCTTCTATTCTTCTATTTCACTTCACCTAAGAAGGGAAGGGCTAACCTTTTTCTTTCAGTTTCGCCTTTAAATAAATTAGTTTTTCTGTCACTGGGAGTTTGGCGACTGTTATGGTGCTGATTGCCAGTCATAGCCAGAAAACTAGAGCCTAGGAAGAGGCTATGCTTACCATAGCTTTTAGCCATTTGATCAACGCTAGTAAATATTTTAGAGATTTTTTCGGCTTTGATATATTGATTAAATAGATCGGCTTGTTTTAGGGTGTTGGGTTGTAAATCCATTAAAACTATACCAGTAGCTCTAAAGATTTGACTGGGAGAAAATATCTTAGCAAAATACTCATCAATCATTTGAATTATTTCAATGGGATTATCACTTAAACGATTTAACTTACATTCAAAGCCTTGGTACTTAAAGTCTTGAGTCTTAAGGAAGAAAAAAAACTTTTTAGTGGCTAAGTGATAGCGTCTTAATTTAATACAAGCATTTTCAGTATTTTTAGATAATTGGCTAAAAATATAACTGCTATCATTTGAAGCTGGAGTAAAAGTCTTGGTCTTGCTAATTGAGCAGTAGCTGCTTTTCTTTTCTTTAGTTACCTGATAGACCAAGTCACCTCTTAACTCCTGCCAAATCTCGTAATATGGCTTGCTAAGCTTAGCCTGGATCCAAGTTGAGTCTCTTTGGGTGAACTCTAGAGCAGTAGTAATCCCATATTTATTTAATAACGCAGTAGTCTGAGGGCCAATACCCCAGACCTTGTTTA
>CAYURA010000004.1:0-39053 GCA_964446775.1 uncultured Gammaproteobacteria bacterium
ATTAATCTCAATGAAATTAGTATATAGAGTCAGTCAAAAATTGTCAAGCCTCAATCAACTAAAGAACATCGCTACTTTTTAATGTTATTTTAAAACTGCCTTAATCCTCCTTACCCCCGCTGAAGAAGCCTCTTCTTTTATTATTTTAAACTGCCCCATGCCTTTTAAACTACTAACGTGAGGGCCCCCACAGATTTCTCTGGAGAAAATATCTCCCCAATCTTCGTGCTTGCCAGCTTTTTTTAAGCCAACCGTATACACTTTAACTTGGTCACCATATTTAGAATCAAAAACTCCAATCGCGCCTGTCGCCTTAGCTTGGGTTAGTGATATTTCTTCAAAGCCCATATCCAAACATTTGGCAATTGCTTGATTTACCAATTCTTCGACTAAAACTATCTCCTCTGGACTCATTTTCTGGGGATGTGAGAAATCAAAACGTAAGCGTTCGGCAGTAATATTACTCCCCTTCTGGGAGACATGGTCACCAAGAATTTTTCTAAGAGCCGCTAAGAGAAGATGGGCAGCGCTATGCAACTTGGTGGTTTCTTCGCTATGATCAGCTAGACCACCCTTAAACTTCCCCGCTGAAGCCGTTCGAGACAAAGCCTGATGTTTTTCTAACTCTTCCTTAAAAGCTAAACGATTAACTCGCAGACCTTTTTCAGCTGCCAATTCTTCGGTAATTTCTAAAGGAAACCCAAAACTTTGGTAGAGATTAAAAGCTGATATACCATCAATATCTCTATGTGCTAATTTTTCAAACTCTAATATTCCTTTTTCTAAAGTGCGGTTGAACTTTTCCTCTTCTTTAGTCATTTCGGAGATAATAAAATCTTGATTGCGCTCTAATTCCGGATAGGCGAGGCGGTAGTCCTCAATGTAGATTTGTGCAATTTTTGCTAAGTAGTTAGCTTGATTAATTCCTAACTGACGACCATAGCGAATAGCCCGGCGCAGAAGACGACGAACAATATATCCCTGGTCACTGTTAGCTGGCCCAATTCCCTTTTCATCACCGATGATAAAAGTAGCTGCTTTAAGATGATCGGCGATTACTTCAAAAGCTTTTATATTATCCTCATATTTCTTGCCCGACAACTCTTCAATCTCATCAATAGCTCTTTTAAATAAATCAGTTTTAAAAATGCTGTCAGTGTCTTCTAAAATCATGAGAATTCTCTCCAAACCCCCACCAAAATCCACATTTTTGTTTTTCATCTCCTGCCAACCATCCATTTTTTTCTGATATTCCATGAAAACCGAGTTACCTATTTCTAGAAATCGACCACAATCACAATTAGGGTGACAATACTTGCCATAGGCTATGTCGTGCTCTTTGCCAGTATCATAAAAAGTTTCCGAATCAGGTCCACCTAATTCACCAATAGCATCACCCCGCTGCCACCAATTCTTACCAACATAAGCAAAGATGCGTTGCTTAGAAAAATCTATTTCCTGCCCTGAGCCTAACTCACCTCTGCCACTAGTACTTGGGCCTTCTTCAGCAGAAACCTGATATTTTCTAAACAAGTCTTGTAAAACCTCAAGTGATTCTTGATCTTTAGCGATTCGACCATCAGCGCTACCAGCGTAGATGGTTTGATAGATGCGACTTGGGTCTAATTTTAAGTCTTCAAACAGGAATTCAAAGAACCAAGTCAACTGCTCTTTTTTATAGTATTCTCCCAAAGACCAATTGCCCAACATTTCAAAAAAAGTATTATGGCGACTATCACCCACCTCATCTATATCCTCTGATCGAAATGATTTTTGACTATTAACCAAAAGCTTTCCCGCTGGATGACTCTCACCTAAGAGATATGGTACCAAGGGAAACATGCCAGAATTTACAAACAAAAGCGTGGAATCGTTCTCTGGTAATAAAGAAGCACTCGGAATAATAGCGTGTTGTCTAAGTTTAAAAAACTCTAAATATCTATTTCTTAATTCATTAGCAGTCATATAATCTAAATTAAATAATATTAACTTCAGGTTCAATTTTAATGCCAAAAATATTTTCGACCTCAGCTTGAACTCGTTTAATGTGATCTAAGGCGTCTTTAGCACTAGCCTCGCCATAGTTGACCAAAATTAGAGCCTGCTTCTCATACATCCCTACATCGCCATAGCGCTTACCCTTGAACCCAGATTGCTCAATCAACCAGCCAGCTGGTATTTTTATTAAACCCTCTTTTGACCCAGGGAAAAACTTAATCTCTGGGAACTTAATTTGTAATTTTTCAAAAAAATCTGTCGCTAGCTCTGGATTCTTAAAAAAAGACCCGGCATTGGCTAAAACACTTGGATTGGGTAACTTCGCGTCTCTTATCTCTCTAATAATTTCCGCCACTTGCTTTACGTTCGGCGCCTCAATTCCCCGCTCGGTTAGTTTAATTTTAATGTCGCCATAGTCTAGTTTTAATTGTGGTTTTTTGCTCAGCTTTAGTTTGATAGAAAGAATATAATATCTACCCTTAGCTTCATTTTTGAAAACAGAGTCACGATAGCCAAACTGACAATCATTTAAATTAAATTCTATGATTTCCCCAGTCTCTAAATCCATGGCCCGTAAACTCTCAAAAACATCTTTTAGCTCAACGCCATAGGCACCAATGTTTTGCACTGGAGCCGCACCAACAGTTCCAGGCACATAGAAAAGATTTTCAATACCACCCCAACCCTGATCGACAGTATGATGCACTAAAGCACTCCAAATCTCGCCAGAAGCGGCTTGCAGGTAGACTGCTTCATCAGTTTCAGAAACTAACTCTATTCCCTTTAACTCATTCTTCAAAACTAGTGCCTTAATATCCTTAGAAATGAGAATATTAGACCCTCCACCTAAAACAAAAATGGGTAATTTCTTTTCTCTAGCAAGGACTAAGGCTTCTTTAAGCTGATCTTCGGAAGATATAATAGCAAAATAATCAGCCGCTGCTTTGAGTCTTAGAGTATTATATGGACTTAAATCCTTTTTTTCTTCTAATTTAATCATATAATTATTATAGCCTAAATTAACACTATAAGTCTATTACCGATTAATCAATCAAACTGCTGTAGGCGAAGTAGCTTAGCATAGACGCCATTATCTAAATCAGCCAGCTCAACGTGACTACCCTCTTCCGCTATTCTACCATTCTTTAAAACAATAATCCTGTCTGCTTGTTTAATAGTACTTAGACGATGAGCAATGATAATCAATGTTCTCTGCTTGGCTAATTTTTCCAAAGCTAATTGAATTAAGCGCTCACTTTCGCTATCCAGACTAGAAGTAGCTTCATCAAATATTAGTATTTTTGGATCAGCTAATATCGCTCGGGCAATACCAATTCGCTGTCGCTGTCCACCTGACAGTTTCATGCCTCTTTCACCAACTAAAGTATCATAGCCTTGACCTAGTTTTGAAATAAACTCATGAGCATTGGCAATTTTAGCAGCTGCTATAACTTCAGCCATGCTGGCGTCAGCTCGAGCGTAAGCAATATTATCTCTCACACTGACATCAAAAACCTCTACCTCCTGAGGCACAATGCCCAAGAAGCTACGATACTTGCTTAACTTAAAATCTCGTACATCCTGTCCATCAATTAGAATTTGTCCTTTCAAAGGATCATAGTGTCGATAGATTAAGCGAGCGATAGTGGTCTTTCCTCCTCCTGATGGGCCAACTAAAGCCACCGTGCTCAATGCCTTAATTTTAAAAGACACCTCGTGTAGTGCCCGTGAGTTGGAGTCGTGGTAGAGAAAGCAGATATCTTTAAATTCAATTTCACCGATAAGACTTTCGGGACCGCTAGCATGTTCTTTTTCAATCACTTCGCTTTGAGCTGAGAGCAAGGTTAAGAGGCGACTAACTCCCTCCCGACCATCTTCCATGCGATCATAAAAACGGGAGAGACGGTAGAGCGAACTATATGCTTTTTCGCTGAGAGTAAAAGCAAAAATGAGTGTGCCAATTCCCATTACGCCCTGGTAGATGAGATATACTCCTAAAAAAAGGATGCTCGCTCGACCAATGTCAACAATGAGATTACGAACCAAACCCATTTTAATGAGCCAACTCCACTGCTTCCCCTCCTTATTCATTATACCGGTTTTTAGATAGGAAAAATCTGACAATTCCCTGGCCTCCTGAGCGAATGATTTAACGGCGTTAATATTAATAATAGCTTGTGTCATTTTACCCGAGGCTTTTTCGTAGGAGTGATATATTTCTTTTCTTGTCTGATATAGCTTAGCATTGGTCCAGAAAGTAATGAAAAGAAAAAGTGGAGCAAAGATTATAAAGGAAAGACCCACGCGCCAATCAGCCCAAAAAAGAGCTGTTATAGTGAAGATAAACTGAACAACAGTTGGGGCCATTTCCCAAAAAATACTTTGACTAAGATTGCTAATGCGATCAATTCCTCGCTCAATCTTAACTATTTTAGCGCCAGTGTTTTCCCGCTCATGGTAGCCAAGGCTAAGCTCCAGCAACTTATCCTGAGACTTCATCCCCATATAATATTCGGCCTTAACTAGGAATTTAAAAATATAGCGATCAGAAAAATATTGCAATAGCGAACGAGCTTGGTCAGAGCCGAGATAGAAAAGGATTAGCATTAGGAGATAAGAAAGCTCTAAACTACTATAATCAGTCAAAGCATCAATAACGAGTTTAAGAATGTAGGGTTTAGCCAAGTCAAACAGAACAATCACAATAATCAAAGCAAAAATACGCAGCACTAAAGACTTAAAAGGTTTTAGTAGCTCAAATAATGAGGACCAAAAAACCCTCCAGCTTAAGCTAGGTTTTTGTGACTGATCTTTTTTTTCTTTCATTTCTTTCATAAATATTTCATAACTATCACCCCTATTTATATCGCTTAATCTTAGATAAATCAAGCTCTATCCTAAAAAAACAGCTAAAAAGCACAAAAAAGTCTAGTTTTTATTAATATAAACAATAATTTGGTTGACAAAATATGAAAAATTGGCTTTAATATAGGCAGTTCATTAATGCTTAACTTAAAAAAAGATAAAATGGAAAAAGCAGAAAAAGCAAAGAGGGCCGAAAGAGTACAAGAATTAGAAACCACCACTGATGTAGCTCCCAGGGAGTCAATCAAGAGCTATCAAGCAGAATTTGATATTTCCTTGACTCTCAAACAAAAAATAGCGGTCCTGTCTGCTATTAGCCAGAGCAAAAAAATTAGTAAAAAAGACATACATCTTTTTTTCAATCGAAACTGCTCGTCTCTCACAAAATTGTCCTCATCGTACGATGAAGCCGTTGACCTAATGTTATTCTTCAACCTCTGTAGTTGCCAAAAAATATGGGCCACTACCGTTGCCCTAAAAGCCATTAATATGTGGCTTAATGGTAAAAGCGTTGAAGAAATCGCCTTAGATTACCGCAAAGTACTCGTTGATGTATTCGCTCCCGGTATTTCACCAGCAATAATCGAGCGAATCATCGCTGAAGACATGCTGAAAAAGCTTGAAATCTAAGCCGATAGAATAAGGCTTAGGCAAAAAAATAAAACCCGACTAGAAAATAGTCGGGCTTTTTTTATCAATTATTTCTCATAAGACTTAATGGTCAGCATCATTGCTGTAATAATCTTTCTCCGATACGAAAAACATCACCTGCTCCTAAAAGCAAAACTACATCATCCTTCTTTAATTCTTTTTTAAGAAATTTTAAAGCTACTTCAAAACTTTTAAGATAAACTACCTTAGCTTCATTCCTTTTTTCTATCTCTGAAACCAAGTCCTGACTTGATACCCCCCCTTGTTTTTCTCTAGCTGAGCCGTAAATTGGCAAAACTCCTAAATAATCAGCTAAATCAAAACTAATGGCAAAATCAGAAAATAAAGCTTTCGTCCGCGTGAAAGTATGTGGGTGGAAAATAACAATTAGCCGTTGTTTTTTGAATCTCTCTTTAAAAGCTGTAATAGTTGCTTTGACTTCACTCGGATGATGACCATAATCATCAAATATTTTGGCACCTTTAAAACTGCCCAGTAACTGTGCCCTCCTGGCTATTCCTTTAAACTGTGAAAGGGCTTTTTTTAGGGACAGGGGATCATAGCCAAGAGCCAAGCCACTAGCTAAAACCGCTAAAGCATTGGCAACATTATGGACACCAAATAATTGTATTTTAAATTCCCCTAAATCATTGACTTGAAAATATTGATAATCTTTAGTTTGACGTAAAGAATGAGCCAAAAGACATATGTTGAGATCCTTGATATTTACATTGGCCATGCTCTCAGAAACCGCATAACTATAGACCCTGGCATGACTTTGCTTAATAATTTCCAATACCTCAGCATCATTAGCATTAGCTACGAGAAAGCCAGACTTGGGCAATCTACTGACAAAATCTGCAAAAACCTGATTATATGAAGCTTTAGTTTTAAAAAAATCAGGATGGTCATAATCAATATTATTTAGAACAATACCCTGTGGCTTAAAATATTGTAACTTATTCTGATATTCATCTGCCTCGGCAATGAAATACTTTGAGCTACCAAGTATGGCACAACCGCCAAGCTGAGGCACAGCCGCTCCTACTAAAACACTAGGGTCTAAGCCAGCATTTCCCAAAACAAAGCCCAGCCAAGCACTCACCGTTGTCTTGCCGTGACTACCACAAACTGCAATCCCCTGATAATGGTTAAAAACCGCCCCAATTGCTTGCGCATAACTTAAAACTCGAACTTTCTTTAATAAGCCTACAGCTAACATTTCTTGATTATTAACTGGATTATAGGCGCTAGAGTAAATAATAATCGCATCTTGAGGCACTTGTTTAGCATTGAAACCATTAAAAACCTTTATCCTATTCTCAACTAAAACCCGATCAGTCATAAAAACCTCTGCCACATCAGAGCCACTCACATCTTTGCCTAAGCTTTTTAAAAACTGAGCCAACATAGTCATCCCCACTCCTTTAATACCAATTAAATAAAATTTATTATACTTAAGCAGATTCATAAATAATTTTTTTAATAATTGAAGCCCCTTTCAAGGCAGCATTTTGTGGCATGATTTTAGAAATAGCCGACTCTAATTCTTTCCTTTTTTGATTATCTTGCCAAAGAGCCAATATTTCATCAGCTAATCTTTCGCCAGACAGAGTTTCCTGTTTTAAATAGATTGCCGCTCCTTGATCAGCAAAATATTGAGCATTATCTTCTTGATGACTCTTAGGGATCGGCACCACAATCAAAGCTTTAGCTAAATAGGAAAACTCAGTTAAAGAGCTTAAACCAGCCCGGCTAATAATTATATCAGCTTTTTTAGCCCATGAAAGAAATTGATTATGAGAAAAATTTTCTGCTACTATATAATTATTTCTCTCTAATTTAAAATTATTTTTATCCTTGCCTGTTTGTTGAACTATTCGCCAATTTTTAGGCAAAAAATCTACTGCCTTAATTAATAGTTCGTTTAAGGCGACTGAGCCTCCGCCACCGCCAGAAAGAAAAATTAATGGCTCTTGTCTAATATTCTCATTGAGTCGACTAATATTTAAATCCTCTCTATCTTCATAATCTAGATGAGGATTACCAATCCACATGGAGCGCTGACCATAATCAGTTAGTGATTTTTCAAAAGTAACAGTAATCAAATCAGCCAAAGGGGCCATTAAGCGGTTAGCTAGACCAGGTCTTAGATCTTGTTGGTGAACTATAATTTTTATATTTAAAATTTTTCCAGCCCAAACTAAAGGAACACTCGCAAAAGATCCCGCGGAAATTATTAATTCCGGCTTTATTCTTGCTAACAAAATGAAAGCTTTAAAGAATCCATAAATAACTTTAAAAATATCAAAAAAATTAAGTAAAGAAAAATAGCGACGCCACTTCCCTGCCGGAATAGAATAATAGTCAATCTTTAATGACTCAAAAATCTCAGCGAATAATTTCTTTTCTAAAACAGGATTAGAGCCAATAAAAACAAAACGAATACTATCATCAAGAGTGTAATAGGCTTTAGCCAAGGCTAAAGGGACAGAACTGGGGCCACCAGTCCCACCACCAGAAAGAAGTATTAATTTAGATGTTCTATTTTTTCTTAGCATAACGAGTATGTTTACTAATATTAGCTAAAATACCAATAGCCATAGCTAAAGCTAAAATTGACGAGCCGCCAGCTGAAATAAATGGCAGAGGCACTCCAGTCATTGGTATTAGGTTAATCATACCACCGATATTAAGAAAAGTTTGAATAAACAACCAGGCAACAATACCTACAGCCAAAGCAGTGCCATAAACATCAGGCGCATAGCGTGCAATTTTTAGACCACGATAAAATAAAATGCCAAATAGTACTATTAATAATGAACTGAAAATAAAACCAATTTCTTCGGCAATAATCGGAAAGATAGAATCCCCCCAAAGCTCTGGTAAATACATGAACTTTTGTCGACTCTCACCTAAACCTCGTCCCAGCCAAGATCCAGAGCCAACCGCAATTAAAGATTGACTAATTTGATAACACTCGTTCTGATTACTATAATTAGGGTCCTGATAACAAAGGAATCGATCACTACGATATGAAGTGCCAATATAGAGTAAAAGCCCCAACCCTAAAAGTCCAATTAAAAAAGTAATTAAAATATGAGATAAATTGCCGCCCGCCACAAAAAAAGCCACAAAAGAAGAAAAAAGAATAATGAATAGAGTTCCAAAGTCTGGTTGAGCCATCATCAAAGAACTGATAATACATAAGCTGAATATAAAAGGAAAAATACCACTACCAAATTTATGTAATTGCCCCTTTTTAGCCTCCAACCAAGTGGCTAAATAGATTAAGTAAGTAAATTTAACTAATTCAGCTGGTTGAAACGATTGGCCAAAAATAACAATCCAGCTTCTAGATGTTCCGTAATCAGCCCTTAATCCTGGTATGAAAACTAGAATCAATAAAATAATAGAAGCAAATAAAGACCAAATAGCTAATTTTCGCCAGACCCGATAATCAACGAAATAAAAAATCATAAAAGCAAAAAAACCAATGATGACCGCCACTAATTGCTTAAAAAAATAATGATAAGTATTGGCAAATTCATTATAAGAAATAACCGCTGAGGCACTAGAAAGCATAACTAAGCCAATCAATAATAAAGCTATGGCAGAAAATAAAAACCAAGGATCAGCTGGCCCAGCTTCTTTAAACTTCTTAAGTGATTTTTTAAAATATTTAAGCATGAATGAATTATTACCACTGTAGATCAGCTAAAAAAATAATCAATGCCAGAATTGCACCTAACGCAGAAATAAGCCAAAAACGCATGACAATTTTTGATTCTGGCCAACCAATAGCTTGAAAATGATGATGAATTGGAGTAGATAAAAAAACTTTCTTATGACGAAATTTTTTGGATAAGACTTGAATAATTACCGACATTGATTCAATTAAAAAAATCAAACCAATTAGCGGTAATAACAGAGCACTATTTGTAAGCATAGCAATAACTCCCAGAGTCACCCCAAGACTCATTGCCCCAGTATCTCCCATGTAAAAGCGGGCCGGGGGAATATTAAACCACAGAAAAGCTAAGAGTGCTCCCATAATAACGCCACAAAAGGCCGCTAATTCATAACGACCCAAAGAAAAAGCAATCACAGCATAAGCACCAAAAGCAATTAATAATGTCCCTCCAGCTAAACCATCTAAACCATCTGTTTCATTAACCGAAAATGAACTAGCCACAATCACCAAAACAAAAACTGGAATATACCACCAAGAAATTTCAAAATTTCCTAAAAAAGGTACATGTAAAACTGTCCAATCTAATTTAAAGTAAAACCAAGCAGCTCCCGCTAATGCAATTAAAGTATAGATTAGTAATCGATGTTTTAGCTTTAATCCTCCGCCCCCAAAAATACCATGGCCACTGACATCCAACCAATCATCTATTAAACCAATAATAGCACTAGCTACTAAAACGCCTAAAGGTAATAATGTTTCTGAACGAGAAAAAAAGTTTAAATATTTAAAAAAATCTCCTGGCATGACATCAGCTAAAAAAGAAAAAAGGACCATAAAGATCAGAACAGTCCCCCAGATTAATATTCCTCCCATAGTTGGCGTTCCGGCTTTATGAGCATGCAGTTTACTAAAAATAGGAGTAGACCCACTATTACGAATTTTCTTGCCTAATTTATATTTATATAAAAAATTAGTTAATATTGGCGTAAAAGAAATAGCAAAAATAAATGCTAAAGAGAAAAGAAGTAAAATTTTAACAACTTGAAAAATTAACATACTTAGGCGATGAAATTAGTTAAATATAGCGCCATTAGCGCTAAAGCTGCTAAGACGTGTAATAGAATAATAGTTAGTCCGGTTGCATGTGCCATGAAGTTAAAAACATTCTTCCCCCTAAAATTAAGCAAAAAAAATAAATTAATAAGGCTAAAAATTAAAATAAAAAAAGCTATGTTGAAAACTCGCTTGGCTTCGCCAACTCCATCAATGCCAAAGTTTACATTATAATGAGATACAAATAAATCAGATCCTATCATAGCAAAAATATGATAAGAAAAAAACCAAATTAAAATTTCTAATATTATAAAAGTAAAAAAATACCAACGATTAGGAATATAATTCCAAAAAGCTTTAAATGATAAAGACACTTTTTGCTTTAATTCATAACGAAACCCAAAAAATGGAAAAGCCATATATAATAAAAATTAGTTTCTTAACTAGTTCCTTTTTTCAGCTAAGTAGCCATTATATTTTAGCATATTAACTTAGATTTTAAAAATCCCGAAATAATGATATAATTAAAACATATGTCTCAAAAAACTATTAGTAAAATTTGCCGCTATGCCACTTCTCACGGCTATAAATATCTCAGCTTAGAACAAAAAGCTGATAGTATTGTTTGTCGCTATGATAATAATCACTATTTACGCTTACCAAGAATAACTGAAGAGCACATAATTTCTCTTTTCAGGAGTCTCTTAGAAAGCGAAGAAAATGATTATGTTTATAATAAGAATTTTAAAATAATGGATGGTAAACAGGTTATTAAAGGCTCAGCTACAATCAGCCCAGCAAAATATGGAGATAAAATAAATATTAATCTAAACACCACCCTACCAACTCTGAAACAATTCTCTCGCCTTGGTCTTAATAAAGTACAGAAGACCCAACTCACCACCGCTCTCGAGAAAAAAAATGGTTTAATTATTATCAGCGCTCCAGAACAACATGGATTAACTAGTACCTATTATTCTCTCTTAGATCTATTAAATCATGATAGGTCCGTCTATTCCTTAGAAGACTTTCCTGAATATTCATTAAATGGAGTTAATACAATCAGGCTCCAGGAATACGGTGGACTTAAAATGAGTCTTGACCTATTAAGGCGATTAGATACAGATATTATTGCCTGCGATTGCAAACTTAAGCCAGCTGATTTGAAATTACTCTGGCAAAACGCAGATAGCCGTCTAATAATTGCAGCGATGTATAGTAAATCATCTGCTGATGTCTTAAGAAGCCTCAAGTCAGCTGGTATCTCATCGGCTGCCATTGCTCAAAGACTTTTAGTAATTAGCCACCAGAGATTATTTAAACAACAATGCGTCCAATGCTTAGAAGTAGAAGCTGAAAGTGAAGAACTCAAAAAACAAATTGTGAAAAAATGGCCAATCACCAAAAAAAATTGGCCTCAACGAAGCTATGTCAACCGCGGTTGTAAGAAATGTCAGTCAAGTCAAAATTTAGATAAAGTGAGGATTTTTGAAATAATGAATTTTGATAAAAATGGGAAATTAAAAACTGAATATAATCCTTTAATCCTTGAGGCGCTGAGAAAAGTAGAGCTAGGTATCATTAATTTAGAAGAAATAGCTGATTGGGCTCAAAGCAATAAATAATTATGAAAACCGCTTGTATTATCCCTGCTTGGAATGAATCTAAATACATTGACCAAGTAATTAATAAGGTAAAAAATTTAGTTGATTTTGTTATTGTCGTTGACGACTGTTCTAACGACAATACTTATGAATTAGCTTTAAGCACTGGGGTAATAGTCCTTAGACATCTGATTAATCGTGGTCAAGGAGCAGCCCTACAAACTGGCACTGATTATGCCCTAAAATTAAAAGCTGATATTATCATTCATTTTGACGCTGATAACCAGTTTGACGCCCAAGAAATATCTGATATTATTAAACCAATAATAGATAATGAAGCTGAAGTAGTTTTTGGTTCACGTTTTTTAGGTAAAAAGTCAAATTTACCTAAATCAAAAAAGTATATTATCCTGCCTCTTGGACGTTTACTAAATCATCTTTTTGGAGTAAGAACTAGTGATCCACAAAGCGGTTTTCGAGCCTACACTAACAAGGTAGCCCAAAGTTTTAGAATTGAAAACAGAGGCATGGCTCATTGCAGCGAAATACTCATTAAGCTTAGTCAAAGTAAATGGCGCATTAAAGAGGTCCCTATTACAGTAAGCTACCATGAATATGGACAAAGATTTTCTGGCGGGATAAGAGTTATTAAAGACCTGCTAATTCACAAATTAAGTAAATAAAAAGGCGAATCAAGATTGATTCGCCATACAGATTTAGGCTATAATAATTGCCAAAAGATTGAGGATAAAATACTCCATGAGCACGAAAATAAATATCGTGCCGAATAAATGGAGCAAAACAGTAGTTAACCACTGTTTCTTCTTACTCACTCGATAAATTAATACCGAGATAAAAGACAGGATTGATACCGCCCCCATGACCATTAGAAGCCAGGTTTGTTCAGCGAAGAATAGGTTCTCCCAATATAGGAAGATCACTATACTGATGCTCATGCTGAGACCTAAGAAGGCCTGATTTGATCTATACGCTGTATAGACCAACCAAGCAATCACCATGGCAACAAAAAAAGTTAGTACCATGGGCTCGTCTTGATCCCCCAAAGCTGGGAGAAAGACGATAAATCGTACCAGGGCATAAACTAAACAAAACCAAGCCAGCCCTTTAACTTGATTCCACGTGATTTTCTTCATTATATTATTAATTTTTGATAAAAAGAACAATTAACTAACTCTATATTAAACTCTAAACTATAACTTTTGTCAATATGTTACAACAAACATTAGCTCTAATTATTATTATATTCTTCATCAGTCGGCTTTTCCAACAAAAGAAAAAGAAGCAAATTGCCAATAATGAATTTATTCTCTGGCTTGGTTTTTGGATCATTGGCGCTTTAGCCATTATTTTTCTCAAACAATTAGACAGCTTAGTTAACAATCTAGGTTTTTCTAGTTCAGCCATCAACTATTTGCTGTATTTAGCCATTCTCATTCTTTTTTATTTAATCTTTAAGTTAAGATTAAAAATTAATAAGCTGGATCAGAATATTACTGATTTAGTTCGGCATCTTAGTCTTAAACAATAACTACTATGAAAATAGCTCAAATAGTTTGTGCCTATCCGCCCTATTCTGGTGGAATCGGTCAAAGTGCCTACCGACTAGAAGAAATATTAGCCAGAGAACATGAAATTCGCAGCTTTACCCTAGCGCCACTAGAGGACAAAAAACGCTTATTCTATAAAAAAGAAAAAAAGGCTACAGTATATTTACATCCACTTGTCCGACTTGGTCATGGGGCGCTACCGTTCTCTCTTCCCTACCGTTTATTTAAATACGACACGCTCTATCTGCATTATCCTTTCTTTGGAGTTGACGCTTTAATATTACTAGTTAAATTATTCAAACCCAAAAAGAAATTAGTCATCCACTACCACATGGATACGCCAGCTCTACCGGGTATTAGGAAAATACTTTGCTATCCTTCTATCCTAATTCGTAAAGCATTATTAAAAAAAGCTGACATAATTATTGCTGCTAGTCGTGATTACGCAAATAATAGTAAGTTAAGTTATATTAATAAACATGCTCCTCATAAAATAAAAGTAATCCCGTTTGGTATCGAAACTGACATTTTTAAACCAAAAAGCAAAAAAGCAAAAAATATTTTACAAGAAAAAGCTAATACCATAGTTGATTTTGTTAATGAAAAATTTATTAAACGTGGCAAAAACACTTTACTTTTTGTCGGCGGCCTAGATCAGGCTCATTATTTTAAGGGCTTAAACATCCTGCTCAAAGCCATGAAACAAACAGAAAGCTCTGTTGCTCTAAAAATTGTAGGTGAAGGAAACTTACAAAGCCAATATGAACAAGAAGTTGTAGAATTAGGACTAGAAAAAAAAGTCACTTTTTTAGGTCGACTAAGTGAAGATGACTTAATATATGAGTATCAAACAGCCGATCTTTTAATTCTGCCCTCAATTAACAGTCACGAAGCCTTTGGTTTAGTAATTATTGAAGCCATGGCTTGTGGCCTCCCAGTGATCGCTAGTGATCTACCTGGAGTTCGAACTGTTTTTAAAAATGGCAAAGAAGGTCTGCTATGTCAGCCTAATAATATAAACGACTTAGCCCAAAAAATTGATGAAGTTCTCTTAGATGAAGATAAAAGAAAAGAAATGTCTTTAAATGCTAGGATACTAGCTGAAGAAAGCTATAGCTGGGAAAAAATAGCTGACTCTGTCCTAGATGAATTTTCGCAATTAAATTAATATGAAAATTGGCTTGGCTAACAATCTCTACCCGCCATATGGTCGTGATAGCGGGGCTGAAATAGTTTGTCAGAAAATGGCTGTTGATTTTGAACAAGCAGGCCATGATGTATTTATTATTACCACTAAAACAAAAGATCTTGAGTGTGAAAGAAATAACAATATCTATTATCTCAAGTCTAACTATAATAATTTAAATAAGTTCTCTTTCAGTAAAAGATTTATTTGGCATATTTGGCAATTAATATTGCCCCCTCATCAACGCAAATTAAAAAAAATAATCAAATATGAAAAACCAGATTTATTTATCAGCCACAACTTGCTTGGCCTAAGTTTCGCCTTACCAAAAATATTAACTCATAATAATATTGAGCATCACCACGTGCTTCATGATATCCAACTACTACACCCTTCAGGGCTCATGTATTTAGGAGAAGAAGAAAAAATAGATAATCTAATCGCTAAAGTTTATCAATCTTTGACTAAAAGATTATTTAAAAAAACGAAGAAAATAATTTCTCCTTCTAAATGGCTTTTAGACCTTCACCAAAGAAAAAAGATTTTCCCTAATAGTCTGCAAGAAGTGATCCCTAACTTTAATTTACAGAGAATACAAGCAAAAGAAAAAAATGAGATAGTTAAATTTATTTTTGCCGGACAATTAGAGCCTCATAAAGGCATCGAATTATTGCTATCAGCCTGGAAAAATTGTAATTTCCAAAAATCTACAGCCCTACTTACAATTGTTGGTAGTGGCTCATTAGACAAATTTATTAATTCTAAAATAAGCAATCTATCTAATATTAATTATCTTGGACGTGTGCCCAGGGAAAGTATGGAAAATATTCTGAATAAGCATGATGTTGTCATCCTGCCATCTTTAGTCTACGAAAATTCGCCAACCATTATTTGGGAAGCGGCGAAATACGGACTTAGAGCGATTGCCTCTAACCTTGGTGGCACCATTGAATTAAGTGAGTACTTAGAATTAGAACTCTTTGAAGCTGGTAATGAAGAAGACTTAACTAAGCAAATACTGCACGCCACCATTAAATAGTTCAATCAGATAAAATAAGCACATACACAAAAATAGGCACCAAAGCCTATTTTGTCATAAATATATTTATTCCATTGCTGAATTTAATGCTCAAAGCCTCGTAATCGTTTTTGGGCCTTTAAAGCAAAAATAGTTTTCTTAAGTCCATTCTCTAAGGTTACCACTGGCATCCAAGATAGCGTCTCTTTAGCTAAGCTAATATCTGGCAACACTAATTCTTTCATGAATAGACGCTGTTTTTCATATTTAATATTTGAAGAAGACTCAGTTAGTTTAATAATCATCATTGCCAAATCAGTAAAGTTAAAGTCGACATCAGAACCGATATTAACTGGCCCCGCATAGTCTGAATTCATGAACTTAATTGCTCCGTCAATTAAATCATCAATATAACAAAAAGATGAAGAAAAATTCTCATCACCAAAAATTACTAAATCTTTACCATCAATTGCATCGTTAATAAAGTCAGGAATCATTTGATCATCATTTAATTCCATTCTCGGTCCATAGATTCTAAAGGCCCGAACAATTTTGGCATCTATTTTAAATATTTCACGATAATTAGCTATTACTGCTTCTGCAAAACGCTTACCCTCATCATAGGCGCCTCGCTCAGACAAATGGTCCACCACCCCCATGACACTCTCGTCCATGTGTTGATAATAATTTTCACTAGTCCTGGGTCCATAAATAACAGATGACGAAAAATGCATATACTTTGCTTGGTAGCTAACTGCTAGATCTAATAGATTCATTACCACATCAGAATTAGATTTAATTATTTTTAAACGATTATCTAAAAATTTTTTTGGAGACATGGGGCAAGCCAAATCATAAATCTCTTGCAGTCCCTGGAATTCTAACTTAAATTTAGACAACTCTTTATGCTCAGACAAATTTAATGGCTTAGATAAATCATGGTTAATGAAAATAAAGTTGGGATAAGATAGAAGATGATCAATGTTAACCTCTAAACCTCCCGAAAAATCATCAACACAAATCACTTGGCAGGTCTTAACCAGCTCATCACACAAATGAGAACCAATAAAACCCGCCCCTCCAGCTACTAATACATTTTTTTTATTAAAAAGTAATTCTTTGGACATATGTCTTAAATTAATTAACAAATTTAGCTACCGAGATATTAACTCCACCACTAAAATCTACTGGGTAGAAATAGAATGATTCTTGAAGCTCCCCTTGACCACTAAAAACTCGCACGTGTGGCGTAGCTCCAGATTGAGCGCTAAGGACAATATCAGCTCGTCCATCATTATTTAAATCACCAGCAGTCACATTGACCCCTCCTTGCCAATTCTTAGTAAATGCCATAAAGCTCTTTTTAATCTTCGCCTTATTAGTAAATATTTTAATTAGCGGTTCTCTCCCGGGCCCTGGAGCAGTAATTATTTCTTCTTTATTACGATCAAAACGCCCATCAATATTAGCCACCATTAATTGAACCCCTCCTCTAAAACTTTGTTCATAAGCTAAAAAAACGCCTTGTAAATTAGCATGCCGATCAAATATACGCACTTCTGGTAAAGCTCCAGGACCACGAGCAACAATAATCTCTGCTGCCCCTACCCCATCAATATTGCCTGCTGCTACATTAACCCCACCTCTAAAGGACTCTTCAAAAGCAAAAAATTGTCCCTTTAAGACTCCTTTATGGTTAAAAATACGAACATGCGGCCCTCCCCCAGGCCCAGCCCCAACAATGATTTCGTCTAAACCATCACCAGTAATATCGCTGACGGCTAAACTAAAACCGCCTTTAAAATTACGATCATAAACTAGAAATTTACCCCTAAGCTCACCTTGAGCGCTGTAAATACTAATATATGGTTCTTGGCCTGCAGGTGCTGCTGAAACTATTTCATCATCGCCATTACCATCAACATCGCCAGCAGAAAAAACTCCTCCAAAAGCTTCAGCTAAATTATATTCTTTAAGCAAAGCTCCATTTTTTTCACTAATTGACAGGCTAGGATTAATCTTAGAATCTTCATTAGGAACAGTAGCAGGATTTATTAAAAGTCTAGATATCTGAGAATATAATTTTTCTTGAGCAAGGAATAGAGCCCGATCCAGATTAACTCGCCCACTACCTAATTGTCCTAAATAATCAGGATTCAGAAGGCTAATATTGTCGGCTGATTGTAATAGTATTTGAACAATCTCAGTTGGCTTAAGTTGCGGATTTATTTCGGCTATTAAGGCTAAAGAGCCACTAATAATCGGAGCGGCCATTGAAGTTCCTGACCAGAAGCCATCATAGATTTTACTCGGTTCTAACAGATTTGATCCCTTCGGAATAGTGCTAAAAAAACTAACTCCAGGGGCAGTGATATCTATACAATTAAAACCGTAAGCGGAAAAATCTGTTTTTTGATCTAAAGCATCGCTAGCTGCCACCCCTAAAATAATATTTTCCCCATTTTTACCCTGATAACAGGCTGGATAAATAGGATCCATATCAGTATTACTCCCTTGAGCCTCTGCTTGCTCATTACCAGCCGCTGCTACTACAATAACTCCGGCATCATATGCCCGTTGAATTGACTCTTGCAAGGCTTCATTGTAGTTAGAGCCAACAAAACTCAAATTGATTATATCTGCCCCATTATTAACCGCATAATCTATAGCTCTTATAACATTGCTAATCCTGCCCTCTCCTTGATCATTTAGAGCCCTAAGAGGCATAATCTTTGTTTGCCAACTAATGCCACTGACACCCTCACGATTATTGCCAACAGCAGCAATGATACCCGCAATTATTGTCCCATGAGATAGCCCAGACTCAGTCCAATCAGCTTCAAATTTAGGTCGAGGATCAGGATTGTTAGCCACAAAATCCCAGCCATGAAGATCATCAATAAAGCCGTTATGATCATCATCTAAACCATTATTAGCAAGCTCTTTTTCATTGAGCCAAATATTATCTTTTAAATCAGGATGATCAATATCAATTCCTGAATCTACCACAGCAATAGTAATACTCGGACTTTTATTAACTTTTTCCCAAGCTAAAGGTGCTTGAATCCGTGACAAATACCATTGCTTATTTATATGAGTATCATTAGGTAAAAAGCTTGCGCCAACACTCGGAACAAGAAACAAAAAAAATATAAAAAAAGATGCTATTATTTTACTCATAACACCTCTAGCATAACATATTTATTTTAATAATTCAAAAACAAAGAAATTAAAAAAAACATAAAATAGCTTACAGCTTATAGACTTTCTATTATCTCTAATGTTTCTCGAGCTGCTTTCTCCCAACTAAATAGAGACGCCCTTTTAATCCCTTTTTCGATTAGACTCTTCCGTAACGTCTCATCAGTGTAAACTAAGTCCATTGCTCTTAAAATATCTTGGCGCTCCCGAGGGTTAAAATAGAAGGCTGCATTAGCAGCAACTTCTCTTAATACTGGCAAATCAGAAATAATTGCTGGACAATGACAGGCCATTGCTTGAAGCACAGGTATACCGAAACCTTCATGGAGAGTGGGGAAAACAAAAGCTAAGGCAGCACTAAAGATTACCGGCATATCATCTTCTTCAGCCCAACCTGTTATTATCACTTGCGAACCTAAATTATATTCTTCAATAATGTATTTTACCTCATCATAGCCATACCCCGCATTACCAATAATCACTAATTTAACTAAGCTATGAGGATGTTTCTCCTTAAAAAGAGCAAAAGCTTCTACCAAAGAAGCTGTATTTTTTTTCTTCTCTAAACGCCCAACATAAAGAAAAAAAGGTGTCTCAATCCCATATTTTTGTAGAACAGCCTTTTTTGTCTCTTCATTATTATAATAGACATAACGGCTTGAATCATAAGCATTATGGACTACTTTAATTTTATCCTGATAACGTCTTGAATAGACACCAATGATCTCATCCTTAGTAAATTGCGAAACAGCTATTATTGCTTTAGCTTTCTTAAGAGCATGAAGAGTTGACCATAAAAGATAATCTAATGAATTAGCCGTATACTTACCACGACTGAAAAACTTGATAAAAGCGTTAATAAATAATCTTTTTTTTCGGCCATCAGTACGCATTAATTTTTTTTGATATAAATAACTTTCCCTAGCAAAAGCAATATCATGAATTGTCGTGATAGTTTTTTTAGGATTTATAAGTGGCAGTGAATGAGCAGGTACAAACAAAACATCTGGGCGCTTAAATATCATCTCTAGTGATAAGCGACCAATAGTCCAAAAAAAAGGCCAAGGCCAAGCAAGAACCTTAAAGTGTACATTTTCATAGGGCTTAATAGCTTCAGCCAAATCTGCCGCGACTTCAGCATCAAGATACAAAACATATTCATTCTCTTTATCTACAGCAATTAAATGACGAATAATGTGGAATGAATACCATTCCGTTCCAGTTCGTAAAGCCCTATTAGCCCGTGAAGCATCAATACCAATTAACATAAATATCTAAGCTATTATTTAGTCGCTAAAATACTCCTCTTGTATGAGCCAAGATTATCTAAAGCAATGCCTGTTCCTCTAGCCACGCATAAAGGAGCGTCATCAGCAATATAAGCTGGCACTCCAGTGGTACGAGCGATTAGCTGATCAATATTCCTTAATAGAGCACTGCCTCCAGATAGAATAATTCCTTTATCCATAATGTCAGCTGCTAATTCAGGCGGGGTCTTTTGCAAAACTTTTTTTGCAGCATCAACAATTGCCTCTAATTCATTTTGAATGGCTTCAGTTACATCATCACTAGAAACACTAATACTACGAGGCAAGCCCGTCACTATATCTCGACCTCTAATTTCTAAATATAATTTATCCTCAATATATAAAGCTGAGCCAATATTAATTTTTATTTCTTCAGCCGTCCTTTCACCTATCGCTAAATTATATTTCTTCCGAACATGCTCTAAGATTGCAGCATCAAATTTATTCCCCCCGATCCTAACTGAACTAGAGGCTACAATTCCACCTAAAGAAATAACAGCCATTTCAGCGGTACCACCACCGATATCAATAATCATGTGTCCTGTAGCTGAGCCAATTGGGATGTCAGCGCCAATAGCTGCCGCCACTGGTTCTTTAATAATATAAGCAGCTTTAGCGCCAGCAGCAATTGTAGCTTCAATTACTGCTCTCCTCTCAGTTGAGGAGATACCCGCTGGCACAGCTACCATTACTTCTGGTCGGAAAAGCCTAATTCCACCTAAAGTTTTATTAATAAAATAGCGAATCATTGCTTCGGTTGTACGATAATCAGCAATCACTCCGTCCTTTAGAGGCCGAGCGGCTACAATACTGTCAGGGGTACGACCCAGCATATCTCGGGCTTCATTACCAACAGCCAATATTTTATTATCATCAACTGAAACAGCTACCACTGAAGGCTCATTAATAACAATACCCCTACGCGGTAAATAAACTAAAGTATAAGTTGTTCCTAAGTCAATACCAATACGTTTCATAAACATAAAATCAGCTAAGAATAAATAAATTGATAATAAAATAATTAATCAATAATATCTAATACTAGTAATTATCAGCTTTAGTGTCAAATAGCTACTCTTGAATAAAAATTAATCTAGAAATAATTCATCATCATCATCTTCAAGACTAAGATAAGATGTGCTATCTCGATTGTCAATAATTTTTTTAATTTTCTTAGAAAAATTAAAAACATCAAATTCTTCTTTTAAGAAATATTGATCTGCACCCATGTTTAAACTTCGTTCTCGACTATCTTGATCACTTAAATCAGTAAAGATGATGACTGGCACATCAGCTAATTCTATCTCCGCTTTAATTCTCTTTAACACTTCAAAACCATCTAGTTTAGGTAAAATTAAATCTAAAATTATATAGTGAGGAGCGAATGTTAATAGATTCTGTATTAACGCATCTAAGTTCTCTTCCCCCTGACTAGAGTCAATGATAAAGTCTGAGCTACCTAAATCGGCTGATAAACCATAGAGAATATCTATATCATCCTCAATAATAAAGATTTTTTGATTTGCCATATTATTTATAATTAAATTTTATTGTGTTGTTTTAAAGGGCGCCACCAAGACTCATTAGACTGATACCAATTAACTGCCCTCTTCAAGCCTTCAGAAAAACTAATTTCTGGATGCCAGTCTAACTCTCTTTCAGCTTTAGAGTAATCAATAGCGTAACGTAAATCATGACCCAAACGGTCAGCTACATACTTAATTGATGTCTTGTCTTTCCCCATTAAATTTAAGATATTTTCTGTTAACTCTAAATTAGTTTTTTCACAGTTTCCTCCTAAACAATAGCTTTCACCTATCTTCCCTTTTTTAATAACTAGGTCAAGCCCTAAATTATGATCATCAACATGAATCCAATCTCTAATATTCTGACCATTACCGTAGACTGGAACTTTTAAGCCATCAATCAAATTAGTGATAAAAAGAGGGATTAGCTTTTCTGGATACTGATAGGGGCCATAATTATTAGAACAATTAGAAATGGTAATCGGCAGGTCATAGGTATGAAAATAGGAGCGCACTAGATGGTCAGAGGCTGCCTTAGAGGCACTATAGGGAGAACGAGGGTCATAGGCTGTCATCTCATTAAACTTTCCCCCTATTAAAGGTAAGGCTCCAAATACTTCATCAGTAGAAACATGGTGAAACCTAATCCCTCCTAAGCGCCTAGCTTCCTCTAAGAGAATTCTTGTTCCTTCAATATTAGTGCGAATAAAATTAGAACTATCTTTAATAGAACGATCAACGTGACTTTCAGCCGCAAAATGAACCACTAAATCTGCTCCTTCCATGGCCTGAGCCACTATTTTAGAATCACAGATATTACCTTTAATAAAAGAATAATGATTATTTTCCTCTAAGCCCTTAAGATTCTCTAAATTACCAGCATAAGTTAAAAGGTCCAGATTAACTATTCTATCTTCTGGATATTTATCTAACCAATAATGAATAAAATTGGAGCCAATAAAGCCAGCTCCTCCAGTAATAAGTAATTTCATTTATTTATTTATTTATTTATTTATTTATTTATTAATAATTAAAACAAATTAAGCTTTTAGTTTTTCTAATATTTCTTTAAGCTCATCTTTCTGATAAGGCGTTTGTGGCCAAATATTTAAATTATCATTTTTTATTCTAGGTATTAAATGAAAATGAAGATGAGGAATAACCTGATTGGCAACTGGGTCATTATTAGTAATAACATTATAACCTTCATAACCTAGTCTGCTCTTAATTAAAGCGCCCATCTTTTTTACTGTTAAACTAACTGCCATTAGATCAGTCTCTGGAACATCTTCTAAATTAATTACATGAACCTTAGGGATAACTAAAATATGTCCTGGATGCACTGGAAGATTATCCAAGAAGGCTAAGGTTTTTTCATCTTCATAAATTATGTCAGCTGATATTTCCCCAGCTACTATTTGGCAGAATACACACATAATAATTCTAATTAATTTTATAAGGACTATTTTTATCTTCCTCCCAGCGAATTTCATCAATCTCATCTGCCTTTAACACTCCCTTATATAATTTATCAGGTAGATTAATAGAGAGTGCGGGTCCTTGAGAAATACATTTATAGCCATGTACGACCCCTGGTGGCACTAAAACTGAAACCGGACGACCTTCTCCTAATTCTAGCTCTAAACTTTCGCCGAAAGTTTTTGATTCTGATCGACGATCCCAAAGATAGAGCCTAAAAGTACCAGGGCCAATAAAAATAAAAAAATCACTTTGGTAGACATGTTCATGTGGCCCACGTGCCACCCCTGGCTGAGTCAAACTAACATAGGACATCGCTGGCGACAAATCAACCTCATCACGACGATATATCTCTGTTAGCCAACCACGATCATCGTTATATTTTTTTAATTCCTTGATAATTACTCCTTCAATCATATATATTAAATTAATTTTCTTAAGTCAATTAAACCATTTTGGGCGCCAAAATGGGCAATCTTAGAGGCAGTATTTTTAGCTCCTAAGTATAAAGATTTTTTTATATCATTAGTAAGGTTAAGACCAATAACAAAAGATGAGTTAAATGCGTCTCCAACTCCCGTCATATCAAGACGATTCTTTTCTTGTAAAACTTTTTGATAATAGAACTCATGACCATCATAAGCATGAGCACCTAAAGCACCATTCGTAATTACCACAATTTCTGGACCAGCTTCTTTTAAAATAGGTAAAAGATTATTTATATTGTCTAAAAACTTATGTGATTTATTTCTATATCGCGGATCACTTAAGACTAGTTCTATCGCCTCATCTTTATTAACACAAAAAATACTCGTGCGTTTCAAAAAAAGGCTTAAAGCCTTAAGACCAGCCTGATACTGACCAACGCCAGGATTCCAAGCTATCTTAGGTCCCTTAATGGAAAAAATGTTCTTTAGTGTTGTTAGTGAATCCCCTGATAGAGAGGCTAAATAGAGCCATTTTGCTCGGCTCATTATGTCTTTATCCTCTAAATTAAGCTTCAAATTAGCATTAGCGGCTCGGCTGGTAAAAACTATTCTTTCTCCATGATCAGTCACTAGAATACAAGACAGACCGCTCGCTTCTTTGTGCTTTACTTTAATCATTTTACAAGAGACTCGATGCTTTTTTAAATTATTAATAATCATTTGCCCGCTAAGATCTGACCCCACACAAGCCAAGCAGGCCACATTAAAACCACTAGTAGCAAAATTTACAGCGGTATTTGCCGCCCCACCACCGAATAGATTGTGAAACTCATCAACAACAATTTTAGCTCCATTCTCAAAGGCTAATAACTCTTGTCGTAAAATATCAGAACGGTTATCAATCAAAATACCTTCTTCAGTTTTGAAAGTGATGTCGCGCATAACACCACCAATGCAAATAATATTATATTTCATAAATAATAATCTTTAAAATATACCTATACATAATAACATGTTTTATTTTTTACTCAAAAAGAAAGGTTGTAGCTTACGACTTAAAATAACCAAGAAATGGAAAGATAAAGTAACAATTATTAAAGCGGTTAAAATGTTCCAAGCAAGTGAGGTCCAAAAGGAGCTAGAGAATAGAAAGAAAGAATTAATCTGGCCAGACCAATCAAAAATATAAATAAATAAGTTATAAATTAAGCTCTCAACAAAAATAGCGATAACAGTAATTAACATGAAGGAATAAAGCGAACGGTTAGTCAACCAATTTTCTAAAATTAAATAGATAATAATGGCTGTTAAAAAAAGTGATACGATAGTTGCCCCGAAAGCTTGGAAGCTAAGAAGATCGTTAAAGTAGCCTAATGCAATAGCTAAAAACCAAGCTTGTTCTTTATTGCTAATTAAAAAAACTAAAACTAGAGCGATAACTAAAAGATTAATGCTGAGCCACGGATAAGTCAAAGAATTAAGCAAAGAAAATTGCACAACAACAAGAAATATGGCAAAAAAGATAAATAATAATATAGTTACTATTCTTTTTAACATATTTTTAAGGCAAAATAACAGAAACAACGGTTAAATCATAAATTGAAGCTAATGATTCAATATTAACATCTTGCCAAATTTCATTACTCTGCTTGTTCACCTGATCAACTCGTCCTAGAACTAAACCGCGGGGTATATTATCACCTAAACCAGAACTGATTACAATATCCCCTATTTCAATCTCCTCTGATTGAGGAATATAATCGAGCTTAATTGTCAGACCTAAATCTCCATCAGATAGACCAATTGTTTTATTTTTATTCATTATTGCTACCGCCACTCGACAATCAGGGCTCACCGTTAAACAAGCCCTGGAACTCTTCGCTTTACTCTCTAATACCTTAGCGATAATAACTCCTTCTTCATTAACTAGTGCCAATCCAGGAATAACGCCATCATCACTACCACGATCGATAATTAAATCCTGGATTTGCTCACTACCAAAAAAGATATTCTTACGGGCAATGATGTTAGCACTCAAATAACGATAGTTATTATTGTTTAAAAAATTAAGCTGCTCCCGCAACTTAGAATTTTCTTCTAATAGTAATTTTAATTTTACTTCATCAACTGTGTCTTTAGCTCTCTGTTTTTGTAAAATATCTAATTGGGCTTGTAAATCTTCTCTAGAACCAGGTAAGTTTTGCTTCTTTAGTTTAAATGCAAAATCATGAAAATAATTACTCACTGGATTAATGAAACTAACAAAGAAATTCTCTACTGGCCTTACAATGCCTGAAAAATGAATGATAAAAATAAGGGCTAACGCCATTAGCCAATATAAAAATTTCTTATTTCTAAAGAATGAAAACATAATTATTAGTCTTTGACCACATTGGCTAGAGTCACTTTAGCTAAAAGCTCATGGTCACTGATTAAAATGCCACATCCACGTACAGCGCACGTCAAAGGATCATCAACAATCTTGACTGGAATCTTGGCTGCCAAAGAAATAGCCTGATCTAAACCCTTTAACAAAGAACCTCCACCAGCTAAGAAAATGCCTCTTTCGTAAATATCGGAAACTAATTCTGGTGGGGTTGTCTCTAGAATAGTTTTTATATTATCTACTATTTTATTAATCGTCCGACTAATAGCTTCTCTAATTTGAGCATCGTTAACAATAACTGCCTTAGGTAGACCATTGATTAAGTCTCGACCTCTAACTTCCATTTCTTGCATTTCTTCTGCTGGCATAGCTGAGCCAATGGTAATTTTAATTTCTTCAGCTAATTGCTCGCCAATTAAAATATTAAACTCTTCTCTAATATAATCAATAATATTATAATCAAACTCATTACCAGCTAAACGCAGTGACTTCCAAGTCACTACCCCACCAAGAGAAATAACGGCAATCTCTGTACTTCCACCGCCGACATCAACTATCATGGTAGCAGTTGCTTCGGTTACTGGTAACCGAGCACCAACAGCCGAAGCCATAGCTTCTTCAACTAAATATACTTTTCTAGCGCCAGCTGACTTAACTGCATCTTCTACTGCTTTTTTTTCAACTTCAGTTAAGTCTAACGGAATACCAATTACCACTCGAGGACGAGGAAAGAGAGCAAAATTATCTCGATGGAGTTTAGCTAAAAAATACTTCAACATTTTTTCCGTTACTTCAAAATCAGAGATAACCCCATTTACTAAAGGTTTAATTGCTTCAATATGAGCCGGAGTCTTACCAACCATTCTTTTTGCTGCTTCTCCCACCTCTAAAATTTCATTAGTTCTTTTATTAATCGCCACTACCGAAGGTTCATTAATTACTAAGCCCTTGTCACTCATTACTATCAAGGTATTTTTTGTACCTAAATCGACTCCTAAGTCATGACTGAATTTACCCATTAATTTACTAAACATATTTTATGGTATCATTTATATTTATAATTTTTGGCTAAGCTTCCTTAAAGCAGCTTTTACCCTATCAGTACTTTCTATTAATTCAGAATCTAAATCTAAAAGAGCCTGCCTAGCATCAGTTAAATTATAGCCTAGCGACATCAGCGCATCTAGCTCATCGCCTAAACTTGCTGATGTTTCAGAAACATCCAAACTATTATCTGCATATTTTAAGATTTTAGTCTTAAGATCTAATATTATCCGCTCAGCTGTTTTTTTTCCAATTCCTGATACTTTAGTGAGTAGATTAGGGTCACTTCGTAAAATAGCTTCTTTAACATCTGAGACTGAAGCAATCGAAAGCATCCCTAAAGCAGACTTAGGGCCAACCCCAGAAACTGAGAGTAGCAAATCAAATAATTCTAATTCCGCTAAATTCCGAAAACCATATAAATCTGAAAGTTCAGCTCTGACTTGATGGGAAATATATATTTCTCTTTCTAAGCCCACCTTTAATTCTGAATTAAAAGATTCGCCTATAAATATTTGATAGCCAATATTATCGACTTTAAGTATCAAGTAGTTGTTTGTTTTAAGTAGAATTTTTCCTTTTAAATAGGCTATCATATTCTTCTAGTATAATAACACTTTAAATAATTAACAAGTTAACAAATGTTTAAGATAAGTTCCGCAGGCGAGCAATACGCTCGTCTACTGGCGGATGGGTTTGCCACATCCTATTAAACCAAGAAGCTTTTTTATGATTATGGTGACTAAAAGGTGAGGCAATATACATGTGAGCAGTAGCCCGGCTAGCTTTTCTCACCGAAGTCTCGTTATAAGCACTGATCTTTTCTAAAGCGCTAGCCAGCCCTTCTGGATACCGAGTAAGCAGCGCTCCATCAGAATCAGCGGCAAATTCTCGTTTACGAGAAATAGCTAATTGTAGGAGCTGAGCAAATAGAGGGGCTAATAGGGCAAAAACAATAGCTAAAATAGTAATAATAATAGTAGCTCGGCCGTCCTTCTGATTATTATTATTTTGCCTAGTACCAAAAAAAGAAATCCGCCAAAACATGTCTGCCAAAAGGACGACCACGCCTAAGAGTATTGTAGCAATGGTAGAAATTAAGATGTCACGATTACCAATGTGAGAAAGTTCATGAGCGATTACCCCTTCCAATTCATTCTTTTCTAATTTGCCTAAAATTCCACTAGTTACAGCAATAGCCGCGTGTTTTGGTCCCCGACCAGTAGCAAAAGCGTTAGGAGCAGGATCTTCGATAATATAAATTTTTGGCAGCGGCAAACCAGCAGTAATACAAAGATTCTCCACTAAACGATATAATTCCTTTCCATTTTCTTTATCAACCAACTTAGCTCCCGAGATTAACAAGACCATCTTATCGCTATGCCAATAACTAAAAAAGCTCATGAAAACGCTAATTAAAACTGCAAATAATAGGATACCTGGCATCTCCAAAGCTCTAGAAAAAATAAGACCAAGAGCGATGATCAGGACGAAAAACCCGGTCATCAGAAACCAGGTCTTCTTTTTGTTAGTTGAACTATATGAATATAAATTAGCCATATATATTTAATAAAGCTATTTATCTGTTTCTGTTTTTGCCTTTTTAGTAAAACCATCGAAAGCACGGAGAACTTCAATCGGAGTCATGAAAACAATAGTATTTGATTGATCCGAAGAAATATCATTCATTGATTGCAAGGTGCGTAAATGCAAAGCACCGGGTGCCCCTGCTAAAGTTTTAGCTGCCTCAGAGATATTAGCAGCCGCTGCTAACTCACCTTCAGAATTAATAATTACGGCTCTTTTTTCTCTTTCTGCTTCAGCCTGTTTAGCCATTGTTCGCTCCATTGTTTCTGGCAAAGAAACATCTTTTAATTCTACGTTATTAACTTGAAGTCCCCAGGCATCTGTTTCTTTATCTACAATCTCTCTAATACGTTCAGCAATCTTTTCTCTTTGGCTTAATAATTCATCTAAAGATACTTCACCGACAATATTTCTCATTGTTGTTTGCGCGTACTGGGTAATAGCATATTGAAAATTTTCTACTTCAATAATAGCCTTTTCAGCAGCTAGAACTTTATAATAAATAACTGCATTAACCATCACTGAAACATTATCTCTAGTAATAGCCTTTTGATCAGGCACATCAACTGCTTTAACTCTAATATCAACTTTGCGAAAAGATTGAAAAACAGGAATTAATAGGCGCCAGCCTGGATTCATAACATAAGCATAACGACCCATCGTAAATACCACTCCTCGTTCATATTGATTAACTTGCTTTAACATCGCTAAGATAATAACGATGAAAACTAGAATAATAATCCACATATATTTTTATATTTAATCTTATCAATAAATTAATCTAGAACTTTACTGCCACCGCTTCTTTCTCTGACTCTAAGCCTTCAAAAAAATTATATTTATTAAAACCTAATTGCTTAGCAAAAATATTAGTCGGAAAAACTTGTAGCTTAGTATTAAAGTCACGAACATTAGTATTATAGAAGCGTCTGGAAGCCATAATCTTGTCTTCAGTATCAGTCAAGTCCCTTTGTAGCTCTAAAAAGTTTTGATTAGCTTTTAAATCAGGGTAACTTTCTGCTAAAGCAAAAATTGATTTTAAAGTTGAGGAAAGTTGATTTTCAGCAGTCTCCATCGCCTTAGGATCTCTACTTGTCTGTGCAGCAACTGCATTATTTCTAGCTTCAACCACTTTTTGAAAAGTTCCTTCTTCATGAGCGGCATAAGCTTTAACTGTTTCCACTAAATTAGGAATTAAATCATGGCGACGCTTGAGTTGGACGTCAATGTCGCTCCAAGCCTCATCAACTCTATTCTTTGAACGAATAAGGGCATTATATATTGATACCAATAAAATAAGTATCAATACAATAACTCCAATAATAATCCAAGTAGTCATAAATTTATTTTTAAATATTAATAATTATTTGATAAGTATAGCATTTTTTTCTTTATTTGTCTAAGAAAATAAACAAATTAACAATTAACTTACTTTATCAATCTTAACTAACAATTTTATCTCGTCAAGCTTCATTTCTTTGCTAGCAACAAAATTCTTAAGAGCTGTTAAAGAAATAGAATCGGAGATAGTGCTTTCTTTTAGATCTTCACTAATACTGCTTATAATAGGCAATAGATCAGACTTAGATTCTAAACTGATAGTAATTACATTATTAGCCTTCAAATTGGCATCCTTTCGCAATAGATTAATTGTTCTAATAAGTTCCCGCTTATAGCCTTCTAATTTTAAAGCGGGGCTAATATTAGTATCTAAGTTAAGAACTAAATCGCCATCTCCTCCAAGCCAAATGACTTGCTTTAGATTTAATTCATCCTTTAAAAGCTTAATATATTCTTTTTTTAACTCAGCCCCTTCTCTAAACTCTGCCTGAGCCAGCATCTGCCTAATTTTTATGCCCGCTTTATCTCGAGCAGCTAAACCAAGTTCAGCCGCCTGTCTAGTAAGTGTCATTTGTTCTAAAACATCTTCTTCAAATCTACTAAGGCCCCCTAAGTCAGGCCAAGCTTCTAAATGGACTGAGGCTCCACGATCTTGATAATTCTTAGTTGTCACTTCTTGCCATAGTCTTTCTGATAAATATGGCATAAAAGGAGCCATCACTTTAGCTAAAGAAATTAGCACAAAATGGATAGTAGCCAAAGCTGATTGTTTATCAGTTTCATCTTTACTCTTAAATCGATCTCGAGAACGGCGTAAATACCAAGTTGAAAATTCATCGATAAAAACTGTTATCGGCCTCATTGCTTTAGGTAAATTGTAGCTATCCATCGCAGTCTGTACTTCTTTGATTAATATTTTAAACTTCGCTAAAATCCAGGAATCTAGAATATTCTCTGTCCGTAACTCTTGCCCTTGATATTCATTAGCATAGTTTTCATAAAAACGATAAATATTCCATAGGGTCATAACATTTTTTCGTAATGCCTCTTCAACTCCCTTCTCAGTAAAATTAAGATTTTCAGCTTGCATTACTGGAGAACTAAGTAAATAGGCTCGCAAAGCATCAGCCCCATATTTTTCCATCACCAAACTAGGATCCGGATAATTATTCAAACGTTTTGACATTTTTTTTCCATCTTCGGCTAAAACAATTCCATTAACTACTGCATTCAAAAAAGCCTGACTACCTTTAATACCATTAGCTATCACATGAAGATAATAGAACCAAGCTCTAGTCTGATCAGCCCCTTCCGCAATAAAATGAGCTGGAAAATTACGTTCCAAACGATCTCTATTTTCAAAAGGATAATGAAGCTGGGCAAAAGGCATGGCGCCAGACTCAAACCAACAATCCAATACATCACTCACCCTAGTCATTTTCTGCTGACATTGAGGACAGGCAAACTGGAGTAAATCCACCTTATCCTTATGAATATCATAAACTTTTGCCCCTGTTAAATCTTCCAACTCTTTAACTGAGCCAATAACATGATAGTGCCCATTTTCACATTCCCAAATAGGGATGGCACTAGCCCAAAAGCGTTGGCGTGAAATAGACCAGTCACGAGCTCCTTCAAGCCAATTACCAAAACGCCCAGTTTTAATATAATCAGGACTCCAATGAATATCTTTAGCTGTTTCTAGTAGTTTAGTTTTCATCTTTGTCACCGCTACAAACCAAGATGAGCTTGCGTAATTAATCAAAGGGGTGTCACAGCGCCAACAATGAGGATAGCTATGCTCATATTTTTCTTTATGAAATAATAGCTCTTTAGTGGCTAAGTACTTAATAATTTCTACATCGGTACTCATATGATCTCCCTCCGGTTTAACGTGTAAATCTTTAAAATCTAGTACTTCAGGAGCAAAGACTCCATTAAAGCCAACATGTTGCACAAACGGCAACTTTTCTTTTTTACCCAGCTCCATATCATCACTGCCAAAAGCAGGAGCAATATGAACCACCCCCGTGCCCTCCTCAGTGCTAACGAAATCAGCTGAATATATTTGCCAGCCATTATCCCTATTTTCTAGATTCTTATCTGTCGCATAATAATCAAATAAAGGTTGATATTTCTTAGCTAGTAATTTACTTCCCTTAAAGCTATCAACAATTTTATAGTCTCTCCCCTTCATCACTTCAACTACACGATCCTTAGCTAAAATGTAGAAATTATCAGCTTCTTTGAGTTTAACGTAATCAATGTCTAGCCCAATAGCTAAAGCGACATTAGCAATTAAAGTCCAAGGAGTGGTAGTCCAAGCAAGGATATAGGTTTTTGGCTCTGAAATTAATTCAAACTTAGCAATTACCGATAAATCTTTAATATTTTTATAGCCTTCAGTCACCTCTGATTGCGACAAAGTAGTTTCACAACGAGGACAAATATGCATTGAGCGATAATCTTTATAAATTAAATCTTTATTCCATAGTTCTTTGAAAACCCACCAGATAGTTTCCATGAAATTAAGGTCCATGGTGCGGTAGCAATCAGCAAAATCTACCCAACGACCTAAACGATTAATCACTTTTTCCCAATCATCAGCATAAGTCATTACTTTGTCACGGCAAATATCATTAAATTTACCCACTCCCATTTCCACAATATCTTTTTTAGATTTTGTTTCTAGTTCTTGTTCAACAATATTCTCAATTGGCAAACCATGGCAATCCCAGCCCCATTTCCGATAAACCCGATAACCTTTCATTGTTTGGTAACGCGGCACAACATCTTTAATTATACTAGCAACTAAATGCCCATAATGAGGCGTACCAGTAGCAAAAGGAGGTCCATCATAGAAAACATATTCTCCTTTAGGAGAAGATTTAGCTAAAGATTTATCAAAAATATTATTCTTCTGCCAAAAATCTAAAATCATTTTTTCAGCTTCAGAAAAACTCATTTTTTTCTCTTGATTTAAATTTTTATCTTCTTCCATATTTTAATAATGTTAAATTATTTATTCTTCATCTGGACTTTCCCCGCCACTAGCCAACCACCTGCCACTTTTCCTCATGTTTTTTATCTGTTCAGCCCGCTCTTCGGCTGCTGTTTTTTCAACTTCCTGCTTAATCTCAGCTCTTTTTTTTCTCTTCTCTTTTTTTTTTGCCTTTTCCTCTTCTTGTTTCTTTAACTTATAAGCCTCTCGATTACGCAGATCCATCTCTCGTTCATAACTTTTTTTGAAATTTACATAAAGGCTGGCTGTATCTAAATATTCTCTATCAGCTATCTGAGGATTACCGACTAGGAAATAGGCTTTTTCCCTTTCAGAACCATAAGGGGTATTTTTTTCAGCTAGTCTAAAAGCTTCCATCCTCTTAAAATACCAATTAATCTCCGTCATGAATTCCCTAAATTCAGATGAAGGAATAAAATCATCAGTCCTGATGAGAGATTGTCTTTTCTCAGCCAGAACTTTATCTGTTAGAATCATTTGCCAATATTTTCTCACTTCAGCCGGAACTGAGTCGAGTTCTTTTTCCCTTTGCTCTCTTTCTCTTTGCTCTCTTTCTTGCTTCTCCCGAGCTAAGTCAGCCTCAGTAAACATTTCATGTAAATTAAGTTGTTTTCCTAACATAAATGTAGATACTAATTTTAATTATTCACTCTTAAATTCATAGTTTAATACATAATCTAGCAAGTCATCACTTAGCTCCCATTGTCTTTTACTGGCTGGCAAGTCTCTTAATCTTCCTACATTGTCTAAAAACTTATCTATTAACTTCTCATCCACCTCTAGAGAGAAGGCGTCAAGATAGGCACTAATTATTTCCACCACGTCCTGGCGCAAGTCCTCAGATTTAGAACGAATGGCTTTTGAATAATATAGAGTCATAAAACTCTGTAAATGGGACAATATCTGAGAAGCACTTCGCCTATCTACCTCGTCACTGTAATAACCAGAATGATCACAAATACGACAAGCAGGTTTAGCTCCGTCAGGATCTTCGTAATTATAGATAATGTTTTCTAACTTTAAATCATTCAAAAGCTGACCATCCATTCTTTTATATAAAGCACCTATAGTATAAGCAGTCTCACAGGCCACATCAATGAAATCAGCCGCTCCAAGTTTTCCGCTATCCAGTTCATTAAAATATTGGACAATATTTTTTCCAGGCAAATATTCTTTGGCAATAAAGCGCTGATTGGTGCCTCTATCTTCTTTTTTTATATAAGAAAAATATCTTTGAAGCCAGGGATTATCAATTCCAATCGGGTCAGAAAAAATCTTTTTCTCCACAAAAGAATTGCTATCAGCATCATCTTGATGTTTTTCTAAATCAGCTGACAGAGTAAATTCATAAATATCACCGTCAGTAAAAAAGCAGCGAAACCAATCAACGCGTCGATTACTACCAATATCTAAGTCAATATTTTCTGCTTCGACTTCTTTAGCTGAAGCCACTACTATATTATCAACTAATTCCAAATCTTTACTAATCTCATTTAAAATATTCTGAAAAAATATTTCATTATTTTCCTGCTTCGTTAATAGGGCAGCTAGCATATTGATATGGATCATAGCGGCCTCCGAACTTAGGTCAATATTTTTAAAATCAATTTTAGAAATTAAATTCTTATAATCTACTAACGCGCTCTCATCTAGACCACAAGAAGTTAATTTCTCTTGTAGAAAAAATACTTGCTCTTTCCTATTTTGGCTTTGTGATAAAACCTCTAATGGCATATTTTTATTCATCATTAATTTATATTAATACAAAAATAATTAGAGTTATGAATTTTCAGTAGAAATAATTTATTACTTACCACAACATTTCTTATACTTCTTGCCACTACCACAAGGGCAAGGATCGTTTCTACCAACTGTCTTGCCTGATTCATCTTTAAGTTTTTCTCTAACTAAGTCAAAATTATCTCGTTTAGAGCTAAGTTTATTCATCTCTTTAGCCGCTCCCTCTAATTTGAAATTATCTGGGCTTTCACTAGCTCCTAATTTGAGTAAAGCAGCTGGCGCCATCTTAAGGGCATCACCAACTCGATAAATTGAATAGACTAATTGTTGACGCACTAAATCTAATAATTCATGATATAGGTGATAGGCTTCTTTTTTATATTCCACCAATGGATCACGTTGCCCATAGCCTCTTAAACCAATGCCTCGACGCATATAATCCATCGTTTCTAAATGATCAATCCAGGTCTGATCAATTGCCCGCAATAGCATGCCCTTAGCTATTTCAACAAAATCAATACTAGCTTGATCAAATTGATGAACAATTTTTTTATACACTTCATCTGCTCGTTCACATAAATAAACGATAATCGCTTCTCTGCTCTCTGTATTATGGTTATTCTTTAATAATTTTTTTAACTCTTCTTCTTGGTCAGATAAATTAATCATGGCATAAATAGTTTCAGCAATTTCTTTTATATTCCAATCTGAAATCTTCTCAGCGCTAGTGTGAAAATTAACCACTTTAGCAATTTCATCATCTGCCTGCTCCTTAATTATTTTATTTAACTTCTCTATTGGACTTAGCTCTGTTTCTTGCTCAAGAACTTCGGCTGCTTCCAAGATTTCTCGACGACGACGATAAATTGCTTCTCGATGTTTGTTAATAACATCATCATACTCTACTAAATGTTTTCTCATGTCAAAATTGTTACCCTCAACCTTCTTCTGGGCTGATTCTAAAGATTTAGAAATCATCTTATTCTGAATGGGTACATCAGCTGGAAGTTTTAGGGTATTCATCATTGACTTCATTCTGTCCCCACCAAAAATACGCATTAAGTCATCATCAGTTGAAACATAAAATTGTGACGAACCAGGATCACCCTGACGACCAGCACGACCACGTAACTGATTATCAATCCGACGAGATTCATGCCTTTCAGTACCAATCACATGTAGCCCACCTAAGGCTTTAACCTTAGCTTGTTCTTCTTTAGCTTCTTTAGCCGCCTCAACATCATCTGAGTCTGGATTACCTCCTAAAATAATATCCACTCCACGTCCAGCCATATTAGTCGCTAAGGTAATAGATCCTGCCCTACCAGCTTGAGAAATAATTTCTGCTTCTTTTTGGTGATTTTTAGCATTAAGCATTAAAGGTCTAAGACCTTCACGCTCCATCATATCAACCAATAGCTCGTTCTTCTCAATGGAAATTGTGCCTACTAAAATTGGCTGGCCCAATTTATTCCTTTCTTTAATGTCTCTAATTACTGCCTGATATTTATCAGTCTCACTACGATAGATTAAATCATTTAAGTCCTGACGTATATTTGGCTTATTGGTAGGGATGACTACTGTTTCTAGTTTATATATTTTATAGAATTCTTCAGCCTCAGTTAAGGCGGTTCCAGTCATACCTGATAATTTGCCATACATTCTAAATAAATTCTGGAAGGTAATGGTAGCCATTGTTTGAGACTCTTTCTGTACTTGGACCCCTTCTTTAGCTTCAATAGCTTGATGAAGTCCTTCACTATATCGTCGTCCCGGCATCATTCGTCCAGTAAATTCATCTACAATAATTATTTCATTATCTTTAACCACATAATCCTTATCTCTTTTAAATAGAACTCTAGCTTTTAAAGCCTGCTCTAAATGATGAACGTCTTTTACCCCACCAGCGACATAAATATTGCCCACACCTAACCACTCTTCAATTTTGTTAATTCCTGCTTCAGTCAAAGTAGCGGCCTTCATTTTTTCATCAATATTATAATCCTCATTTTCAGTCAACCTTGACACCAACTGAGAAAACTTAGCATATTTATCAGTTGACTCTTCTGCTGGAGCGCTTATGATTAAAGGTGTTCGGGCTTCATCAATTAAAATAGAGTCTATTTCATCAACAATAGTATAATACAAATCTCTTTGTACTGTCTGAGCTAAACTATAAGCCATATTATCCCGCAAATAATCAAAACCAAACTCGTTATTGGTACCATATGTAATATCACAATAATAGGCTTCACGGCGAGAGATAGGGCGGAAATGTCTGAGTCTTTCATCATATTGAGCTTCATCATTATACTCTGGATCATATTTATAGGCTGCATCGTGAATAATAACACTAATACTTAAGCCTAGTAGATGATAAATTGGAGCCATCCAGCCAGCGCCAATTCGAGCCAAATAATCATTAACCGTAATTAAATGAACTCCTTTACCAGCCAGAGCATTGAGGTAGAGAGGTAGGGTAGCAACCAAGGTCTTTCCTTCACCAGTTTTCATTTCAGCAATTTGACCCCGATGGAGAACCACTCCACCAATTAACTGAACATCGTAATGTCGCTGCCCTAAGACTCGTTGAGCTGCCTCTCTCATTAGAGCAAAAGCCTCAGGCAACAAATCGTCAAGGCTAACTCCGTTAGCTAATCTACTTTTAAATTCAGCTGTTTTCTCAGTAATTTGAGCTAAATCTAAAGCTTGCATCTGCGGTTCTAAAGAATTAATAATACTGACAGTTTTCCTAATCTCCTTAATGATTTTCTCATTTGGATCTCCCATCAATTTATTTAAGATATTCATAATGTTTATATTATATTCAATCACAAAAAATACGCTAGAAGCGATACTTTTAGTATAGTATGCTTTGAGGAATTAATAAATAGGCTCTATGTTAATAAGTATGTATAACTCCACAGTATTACAAATGGCACAAGTCCCAATATTAGCTTTCTAACGTAAGTTTCAACATTCCTAAAGCCAAATGATTTTCTCTTGATTAATTTACATTTAGTATGCAATCCCTCTGTGTAGGCATTAGTTATTCTACATTTAAAATAATTGAGTATTTCTGTCTGCCAATTAGTTAGAGTGCGACCTAGCTCTTTAAGTTCTAGTTCTCTAGATTTTACTATCTTCGTCGTTAGTTCTTTTAATCTCTTTTTTGCATCCTCATATCTGGTTAAATAATAAATTGACCTAATTTCCTCTTTAACTAAATAGGCCTCTAGTAATTCAGGATAGCTATCAAAGTATTTAGCTAATTTCTGTTTTTCTAAATTCGTTAAATCTTCTATGTAATTTGCTTATTTTAAACCAATTTTGCGGAAGTAATACTTAAGACCGTTCCCAGTGCGTCCCACCCTCTCCACACAAATAAAAGATTCGAACTGGTTGGAAGCAAGACACGAGTTGAGGCGGAAGCTGAGACGAGCGGATGAGTGTCGGACAATATGCCGGGCGGCATATTGGACTCCAACCCTGGACACGTGAGCTCCGCCTATTTCAGGGCGGAGCGAGCACGATACCTCCCCTTCTCCGCAGACAGGGAAGAAGTGAATCTAAAAGCTCATCTCGTCCTTTTCTTATAGGGCTTTTCGAAAATTCGAACGTGCTCATTTTAGTGTTTAGGAGTTTCTGCGATTTTTGTATTGGTAACAGCTATTTGAAAGCTAATATTTCAAGTTTTTTTATCATTCATAGATAGTTCGAACCGAAATTACGTATTTTTAGGATTTAGAGATTTGTGATAGAATAATTTTATATGAATAAAAACACCAAAAATAATTATGCCTTTATTGATAGTCAGAATTTGAATTTAGGCATCAATAAATTAAACTGGAAACTTGATTTCAAGAAGTTTCGTATTTATCTTAAAGAGAAGTATAAAGTTTCTCAGGCATTTTTGTTTATCGGATTTATTCCGGAAAATCAGGACTTGTATTCTTCTTTACAGAAAGATGGCTATATTTTAATTTTTAAACCAGTTTTGTTTAATAACGAGAGACAGCCAAAGGGAAATGTTGATGCTGATTTAGTTTTACAAGCTATGATAGAATTTAATAATTTTGATCAGGTAATTATTGTTTCTAGTGATGGTGATTTTTATTGCTTAGTAAAATATCTTTATGAAAAGGGAAAATTATCTCGAGTTATTAGCCCAGATGTAAAAAACTGTTCAAAATTGTTGAAAAAAACCGCCAAAGAGAAGATAGTGTTTATGGATAATTTGAGAAATAAGCTGGAATATATAGCTAAAGAAAAAAGCACCGCTTAAAGACGAAACTTTAAAAGGTACTTTTTAATAGAAATTCTACTATTAATATAGCATAGATAAATTCAAAAAG
>CAYURA010000005.1:0-14851 GCA_964446775.1 uncultured Gammaproteobacteria bacterium
ATTGAGGCTTGACAATTTTTGACTGACTCTATATACTAATTTCATTGAGATTAATTAAATAGTTTAATTCCAATAATATTATAAAATTTTGATAAAATTGACTTTTGTCTTTATCAATTTTTTTGTGTTAATGTCAAAATATAAATCAAAAAATCAAGAAAGTACTGAGACTTTAAATGCTAAAGATTTCATTGAAATCCAAGGTGAAGTTTTAGAACTGATGCCAGCGGCTAATTTTCGAGTGATGCTAGATAATGGGCATGAAATTATGGCACATTTATCTGGTAAGATGAGAATGAACCGAATTAAACTATTACCAGGAGATCGGGTGCGCATGCAAATGAGCCCTTATGACCTGACTAAAGCGAGAATTGTTTTTCGACTTTAATCACTTATTTTAGTTTAAACATTAATTTGTTTTATTGTTAGTTTATAAATTCTAATAGTCTATGAAAGTACGTGCTAGTGCCAAAAAAATATGTAAAGATTGCAAAACAGTTCGTCGTAAAGGGCGAGTTCATGTAATTTGTAAGAATCCTAAGCATAAACAAAGGCAAGGATAATTATTTTGCTATTATGGTTATAAGAATTGCGGGTATAACTATACCCAATGATAAAAAAATAGATGTTTCTCTTACCTATATTTATGGTATTGGTGTTAGTCGAGCCAGAAGAATTCTTGCTACAACTAAGATTAATCCAGATATTAAGGCTAAAGATTTATCTGAAGAAGAGGCTAATGTTTTGCGTGAAGAAATTGAAAAAAAATATATTGTTGAAGGAGATCTACGTCGAGAAAAGGCTAGCAACATTAAACGCTTAAAAGAGATCGGTTCCTACCGTGGTGAAAGACATAGTCGTGGCCTTCCTGTTCGTGGACAAAGAACTAAAACTAATAGCCGTACCGTTAGAGGCAACAAGAGAACAACCATGGCTAGTGGAAAGGTTAAAGCTCAGAAGACTTAAGACTAATATTTTCGAATAGATTAAATTTATATAACTATGTCAGAAGAAAAGAATACAATTTCAGAAGAGGAAAAGAAAGAGACTAAAAACTCTGAGCCTTTGGCTGAAGAAAAGAAAGCAGATAAAGACACTGCAAAAGAGAGGTTAAAAGCGGATGATAAAGAAGATAAGGATGAAGGTCCAGCTTTTTCTTTAGAAACTGGAGCCGATGAAGAGCTCCCAGATGATATTAAACAGAAGTTAGAAAAGAATAAACAAGCAAGAGCCAAGAAGAAATTAGTTAAAAAGCGCAAGAAAAGAACTGCACGTATTGTAAAATTGGGTCGAGCTTATATTAATGCTACCTATAATAACACCATGGTCACAATCACTGATAATAATGGTGATGTTATTTCTTGGGCAAGTGCTGGAATAGCGGGCTTTAGAGGAGCAAAAAAAGCTACTCCTTATGCTGCTCAAATAATCGCTAAAATAGCTATTCAAAAAGCTAAGGAAGAATATGGACTTCAAGAAGTTAGTGTTTACGTTTCAGGAGTTGGGACTGGCCGCGAGTCAGCAATTCGATCTTTGAATGCTAATGGCCTAGAAGTAAATTCTATTAAAGATATGACAGCTATCCCTCATAATGGTTGTCGTCCTAAAAAACCAAGAAGGGTTTAATTAAGTTTTAATACATATGGGAAGAAATTTAGATAGCAAATGTCAACAATGTCGCCGTGTTGGAGAAAAACTCTTTTTAAAGGGTGATCGTTGTTTTACAGCGAAATGCGCCATTGTGAAAAGAAATTATCCACCAGGTTTTCATGGTCCGATTAAAGGTAGGCGAAAATTAAGTAATTATGGTACTCAATTGGCGGAAAAGCAAAAAGCCAAGAAGTATTATAATGTTATGGAGAAACAATTCAGACTTACTTTTGAAAAAGCAGCTGCTAAAAGTGGTGATGCTGGTAAAAACTTTTTACGTACTCTAGAGATGCGCTTAGATAATGTTATTTTCCGTTCAGGTTTTGCTAGTTCACGCGGTCAAGCTAGGCAATTAGTTAACCATGGTCATTTTGAAGTCAACGGTGTTAAAACTGATATTCCTTCTTTTATCGTTAAAGCTGGCCAAGAGATTGCTGTACGACAACGAATTTCTAAGAGTCCATATTTTAAAGAAATAACTGAGAGTCTAAAGAAAGCTGAAGTCCCTGCTTGGTTAAATCTTCAAGCAAAAGATTTACGTGCAAAGGTTCTTCATGAACCTGCTGATAATGATTTACCCCAAAATATTAATGTTCAAATGATCATTGAATATTATTCAAAATAATCTGTCGCGATTTGTGTTGAGGAGGCTTAAATATATATTTATTTAAGTATAACAATGCATTAGTGACCAATATTTTATGGAAAATATCGCTTTAGCTAAAAAAATAGAGTACCAAGCTGGTGAAAATGATAATGAAGGAGTGGTTATAGTTGAGCCTTTGTATCCTGGTTATGGTATGACTTTAGGTAATTCTATTCGCAGGACACTATTATCATCTTTACCTGGTGCAGCTGTAGTGGGTGTGAAAATAAAAGGAGCTAGCCATGAATTTATGGCTTTGCCTCATATTCAAGAAGATGTCTTGGAGATAATTTTAAATATTAAACAATTACGATTAAAAATTCATGGTGATGAGGAAATACGTTTAGAATTAAAAGTTAAGGGAAAGAAAGTAGTCAAGGCTAGTGACATAACAAAAGATAGTGATGTTGAAATTAAGAATTTAGACTTAGTGATTGCTAATTTGACCAATGAGAAAGCTAGTTTAGAGATTGAAATTATTGCTCGCCCTGGTCGTGGTTATCGGATGAGTGAAGGCTCTAAAAGAGAAAATACAGAATTAGGTTTCATTGAGATTGATTCTATATTCTCTCCAATTTTGGCAGTTAGCTTAAGTGTTGAAAGTACTCGGGTTGGCAAGATGACTAATTGGGATAGGCTTTTAATAAATATTAAAACTGATGGTACTTTTAGCCCAATGGAAGCTTTTAATCAGGCTATTACAATTTTAGTAGAACAGTTTTCTGCTCTATTACCAGGTGCTCAAGATAGGGCCGATGAAGATGTGGTTTTAGATGATATTGAGGATAGTGAAAATATAATTGAGCTGGATCCTACAAGTGAAGTAGTTGAAGAGGCTGTAGAGGAGGAAAAAGATGAAAAGATAAAAAAAAATTCTAAGAAAACAGCTAAAAAGTAAAGCGTTTCTAATATTAATATATGCGTCATAGAAATACCAATAAAATTTTAGATCGAGCTAAGGCTCCACGTGAATTAATGCTTCGAAATTTAGCTTCGAGTATTATTATCTATGAACAAGTTACCACTACTAAGGCTAAAGCCTTAGCAGTTAGACCTTTAGTTGAAAAAATGATTAGTTTAGCAAAAGTTGGTGATCTTAATTCTCGTCGTGGTCTACTTAGTGTTTTATTACAAAAGAATGCAACTAAAAAATCAATGGAAGTTTTAGGTACACGCTATCAAGATCGTCCAGGGGGTTATACCAGAATTACTAAAATTGGTGTTAGGAAAGGTGATGGAGCTGAAATGGTTCAAATCGCTCTTGTTTAATTAGCAATTTATTAATATGAATAAAAATGTCAGACAAATACACAAAATTGACGCTAGTGAACAGGCTGTTGGCCGTTTAGCTAGTCAAATTACCACCCTTTTAAGAGGGAAGAATAAGCCAGAGTTTCAGGCTCATTTAGATGAGGGTGATATTGTAGAGGTTAGTAATATTTCTAAAGTAACTTTTAGCGGTAAAAAAATCTTGCAAAAAAAGTATTTTAGTTATTCAGGATATCAGAGTGGTCTTAAGACAAAGCGACTTTTAGACGTTTTTGAAGCTAATCCAGGAGAGGTGCTTCGTAGAGCGGTTAAACAGATGTTGCCACCAACAAAGTTGCGTGATGCCCAGTTAAAACGTTTAATTATTAGATAATTAATTTCTCTATGGATAAGAAAAAAACAACACTTAAAGATGAAAAAAAAACTAAAACGTCAGTGCTTGAAAGTGATTTAGAAGATAAGACTGACGAGTTGATAACGAGTGAAGAAAATCAAGATTATCAAGAAAGTAAAGAAAGCCGGGAGTTGAATTTGGAAACTTTTGAATTTAAAGGTGAATATTTACCAGCAATTGGTCGACGTAAGACCTCTGTAGCCCAAGTTAGACTTTATAAGGACGGGAAAGGGATAATTATAATCAATGGTAAAAAGGGTTCTCAATATTTTGTGGGTGATGGGCTAAATGCAGTTATTCAACCTTTAAAAGCTACTGGTCATATCCGTGATTTAAATTTTTCTATAATTGTTAAAGGTGGTGGAGTTACTGGGCAGATTGAAGCTTGTCGGCATGGAATTGCCCGTGCTCTTTTATTACTTGATCCATTACTTAGAGAATCTTTAAGAGCTAATGGTTTTATTACTCGTGACTCTAGAAAAAAAGAGCGGAAGAAGCCAGGTTTTCTTGGTGCTCGGAAGAGACCACAGTGGAGTAAGCGTTAATATAATTCTTATATATTTCTCAATTTAAAATTCTCTCTATATTATAGAGAGAATTTTTATATTAATTATTAGTCCTATGTCTAGGGCTATTTTGTGAGCTATTTTGATTGATTTTAGTCTTTAAATATAATATACTGCTAATAGTTATAAAAAATAATATGTTTAGTGTCGAAAATTTAAACAAAGAGTTAGAGCAGCTTGAGCAGAAAAGAATTTCTTTAACGGCTAATTTAGATTTAGTTAAAATTGAGTCAGAGATAGTCGAGTTAAGGGAAAAAATGATTAAGAGTAATTTTTGGGATAACCAGGCAGAGGCACTCCAAGTGAGTAAAAGAGCTGAATCTTTAAAAAAGGATTATGATAAATGGCAGCAGAATAAAATAGATCTCTCAGAACTAAAAGACTTATTAGATTTAGCTATCATTGAAGATGATAAAGAAATATTAGCCGAGATTGGCACAAAGATTGATATCTTGAAAAAGTCTATGGAAACTTTAGAGTTATTGACTTTATACAATGGCGCTTATGATAGTCGCTCAGCTCTAATTAGCATTAGTAGTGGGACGGGAGGTATTGATGCTCAGGATTGGGCTCAAATTTTAGAGAGAATGTATTTACGTTACGCAGAACAAAAAGATTGGCAGGTAGAAATTTTAGATCGATTGCTGGCTAATGAAGCTGGGATTAAAAGTGTAATGATGAGGATGAGTGGTTTGAGGGCTTATGGCAATTTAAAAAGTGAAAATGGTACGCATCGATTATTGCGTAACTCACCTTTTAATGCGGATAATTTACGACAGACTTCTTTTGCATCAGTTGAAGTGGTGCCTGATATCCCAGCTCAAGAAATTGAGGTTAAAGAGGAAGATGTGAGGCTGGATGTCTTTCGTTCTAGTGGCCCTGGTGGCCAGAGCGTTAATACAACTGATTCAGCTGTGCGCTTGACTCACTTAGCTAGCGGTATAGTCGTTAGTTGTCAAAGTGAACGTTCACAACATCAGAATAAAGAAAATGCTTTTTCTATACTTAGGGCTAAACTTAAGCAACTAGAACTTAAGAGGAAGGAGGCTGAAACTAAAAATATTAAAGGAGAGGTTAAAGCAGAATGGGGGCAGCAAATTAGATCATATTGGTTTTATGGCAATAGATTAGTGAAAGATCATCGTACTAATTACAGTGAAACTGATGTAGATGCAGTATTAGCTGGTAATATTCAAAAATTTATTAATGCCTATTTATACTGGAAAAATAGTTTAGAATAGATATTTTATATATTAATGAGTTGATAATTAGTTTAACTAATAGTGATCAGGATTTAGGACTTGATAGTTTAGAATAAGAGAGATGAATAAATTTCTCTTTTTTTGTTTCTCAGCTTTTTTTAGTGGCTTATTAATTAGTCATTTTTATCCTGGTCAATTTTCTTTTCTATCATTGTCTTCCTGCCTAATTTTTTTCGTTTTATTTTTAGTTTTTAAGAAATTTAAAGTCTTCTCATATTTTTTCCTATGCCTTGCTTTTCTTATTTTAGGCATATTTCGTTTTGAAGCTTCGGCTAATCATCAAAGTCAATTAAGAGAATATTGGGGTTTAAATCAAGCTTGGGACTTTTGGGTTTGCAGTGATCCAGAGCCGGCCTGGAATAGTCAACGAGCAGTTTTGTGCTTTACTCAAGAATCATGGCAGGGAGAGAAAGTATTGGTTAATTTGCCTCTTTATCCCAGAATTAATTATGGCGATCTTTTAGAATTAAAATGTCGCCTAGAAGAACCAATTATATTCCCTGATTTTGATTATGCTGCTTATTTAAAAGCTAAAGGTATAGACAGTGTTTGTTCATGGCCCGTAGTTGTTTCTCTAAAAAAAGATGCGGTAGGGAATAGATTTAATAAAAGACTTTTCCAGATTAAACGGCAGGCTCTTGGATATTTAAATAAATATTTACCAGAGCCAACCGCTGGCTTAGCCAGCTCCTTATTATTAGGTTATAAAAAGACTTTATATATAACTGAGGCTGAAGCTTTACGGCAGGCTGGTTTGAGCCATTTAATAGCTATTTCTGGAGCCCATATTAGCTTATTGCTTTATTTAATTATAAATATTTTTATTTATTTAGGTTTATATAAACAACAGGCTTTAGTGCCCAGCTATTTACTACTTTGTATTTACGTTTTGATGACTGGTCTGCAAGCTTCAGCTCTTCGAGCTTTAATTATGGGGGGATTAGTTTTATACGCTTGGTATTCGGCTAGGTTACAGCGGACTATCAATCTATTAATAATAGCAGCAATGATAATTTTACTGATTAACCCCCTCCTTTGGCGAGATGATTTATCTTTTCAGTTATCTTTTAGTGCTTTAAGTGGTATGATTATTTTGCAACCAATATTTACTTATTATTCTGAGAAATATTTTTCCCGTGTATATCAATCATTTTTAAAACCAGCATTTAATGCTTTTTATTTATCTTTCTCAGCTCAATTATTTATTTGGCCTTTAATCGCTGTACAATTAGCGACTGTTTCATTAATCTCGCCAATAAGCAATATTTTTGCATTCTTGATTTTTTGTCCCTTGATGATTAGCCTTCTATTGGCTTTAGTTTTAAGTTTCTTAGGTTTAGCTTCGTTAATAACATTTTGGCCAGCTTATGTTTTTTTAGAATATATTTTAATTCTAGCAAGAAAGTTTTCTGCTTATCGCTATAGCCATTTAGACCTTCCACATTTCACTTGGAATCAGGCTTATTTATATTATTTATTATTATTTTTATTAATCTATATTATTAAAAAGAATATTAGTAAAAGTTCTAAGAGTTTAAGTCAGTGATTACCTGTTTATTAAAAAAGCCCTCCATTTAATATAGAGAGCTTTTTTAAAACTAAGTTAATCTTCCTATTTCTCAGCTTTAGCTAGGGTGCGTAAACATTTAACACAAATTTTAAGCTTAACATCGCCAACTCTTCTAGTTTGCAGATTAATATTTTGACGCTTAAGAGTCTGGATTTTTGAGTGAGAACGACTAGCACCCTTAGTGGCCCCTCGTTTACATAAATCACATCTTTTTGCCATATACTTTTTTTAAACAGCCTGACAATGCACGAAAAACGGGCTTTTTTCACTGGCTGTTATATTTAAATAATTTCAATGTTTGAATTTTAGCATATTTTTAAAATTAATCAAGCTGTGCTAGAATAAAATAATCTTATAATATAAATTATTAATATCAAAATTTTATATGACTGGAGTTTCAATTATTATTTTTCAAGTAATTGTGCTAATTTTATCAGCAGTTATTCATGAATATATGCATGGTTATATGGCTGATCGCTTAGGCGACCCAACTGCACGCTTAGCTGGCCGCTTAAGTTTTAATCCTCTAGTCCACTTAGAATGGTTCGGTTCTTTCCTCCTTCCAGGGTTAATGTTGTTAACAGGTATGCCCTTTGCTTTTGGTTGGGCCAAGCCAGTGCCATATAACCCTTATAATTTAAGAGATAAGCGTTGGGGAGAAGCTAAGGTGGCTCTAGCTGGGCCATTAGCTAACTTTGCTCTGGCAGCTATTTTTGCCCTATTTTTAAATTTGGCGCCAACTATTAGCCCAGAATTTAGTTTGCTGATTAGTTTGATAATATTTATTAATTTAGTCTTAATGGTTTTTAATCTCCTACCAATCCCTCCTTTAGACGGGTCTAAAGTTTTAGCTGCTTTTTTGAGTCCAAAATTAAAGATGAAATATTTTAGTATAGAACGATTTGGTTTTATTTTAATTATTTTTGTAATCTGGTTTGGCTCTTTTCTCTTCTTGCCAGTAATAAATTTTTTGTTTAGGTTCTTAACTGGTTTTAGTTTTATTTAATTATTTAAAGAATTGTTTGATTCGTAATTAGTTTATGTATTCATAGCATAAATAGCTAAGCTATGAAATTTTGATTTCATTGTACTAGGGCATTATTACTTGGCTGCGATAAATCATAAGAAGTCATGTAAGAAGTATTGACTTATTTTTATCGTTTTGTTAAAGTAAGCGGGTAAGAGCTCTATCCTGGTAGGTCAGGATATTTTGTTATCAGAAGAAATATTTAATTTAACATTTATTAATGAAGAGAAATAATCAATTATCAATTTTTCTTTTCCGCTCGGATGAATTACTATTATTCCGAGCATTTTAAAAGCTGAAGTATTATGCCGACTATCAATCAATTAGTGAGGAAAGGACGTAAAGCCAAAAAAGCGCGTAGCACTTTTTTAGCTTTGCACACAACCTATGATTCCTTGCATCGTAAGAAAAAAGTGAATGCTAAAGGCGCTCCTTTCAAGCAAGGAGTGTGTTTAAAGGTAACCACAACAACTCCAAAAAAACCTAATTCAGCTCTACGTAAAATTGCTCGTGTCCGTTTATCTAATGGGATGGAAGTTACTGCCTATATTCCTGGAATGGGTCATAATCTGCAAGAGCACTCAATTGTTTTAGTGAAAGGTGGGAAGACTAAAGATTTGCCTGGTGTGCGCTATAAAGTGGTGCGTGGTGTCTATGATACTTCTGGCGTTGAAGCTCGTCGTCAAAGTCGTAGTTCGTATGGTACGAAAAAACCTAAAGCTGAAAAGAAATAGTTTATATAATAATTCAGCTTTACTTAAATAATTAAATTTTAAATAATTGGTGCGTGTCAAATTATAGCTAGTGTCGCGCCCACCAAATAATCTATGAGAGGAAAACAAGCCCCTAAAAGAGATTTAAGTGGGGATAGTAAATATAACGATCAAAACATTACTAAGTTAATCAACTATGTAATGGTTGATGGCAAGAAGAGCGTGGCAGAAAGAATTGTCTATGGCTCTTTTAATGTTGTTAAAGAAAAGACCAAGCAAGATCCTCGTCATGTGTTTAATAAAGCAATGAAGAGAGTCTCCCCTTTAGTTGAAGTGAGAGGTAAACGAGTTGGTGGAGCTAATTATCAAGTCCCATTTCAAGTAAGGGGTGAGCGCCGTTTCTATTTAGGTTGTCATTGGTTAATAAATGCAGCTAAGGCTAGGCGTGGTCGTTCAATGGCTGAAAAGTTAGCAGCAGAAATTTTAGACGCTGCTAATGGTGAAGGAGCTGCTATCAAGAAGAGAGAGGCTGTTCATAAAATGGCTGAGTCTAATAAAGCTTTTGCTCATTTTTCACGCTCAAGATCACGCAAAAAATAAGGGATCAGTTTTAATTTAAATAAAAAGCATAAAGACAGTTTAATAATTTTTATTAATTATATGGCACGGGAATATTCGTTTGATAAAATTAGAAATATTGGTATCATGGCTCACATTGATGCTGGTAAAACAACTTTTTCAGAAAGAATCCTTTTTTATACAGGAAAAAAACATAAGTTAGGCGAGGTTCATGAAGGGGCTGCTGAAATGGATTGGATGGAGCAAGAGAAAGAACGCGGTATTACCATTACTTCGGCTGCTACTACTTGTTTCTGGAAAGGTCATAAAATTAATGTTATTGATACTCCTGGGCACGTTGACTTTACAGTTGAAGTAGAGCGCTCGTTACGGGTTCTAGATGGCGCAGTAGCTGTTTTTGATGGACAAGCAGGAGTTGAACCTCAATCAGAAACTGTTTGGCGTCAAGCTGATAAATATCACGTTCCTCGACTTTGTTTTATTAACAAGATGGATAAGATGGGGGCTGATTTCTACATGAGCTTAGAATCTATTAAAGATCGTCTTAATCCTCGGGCGGTTGCTTTCCAGTTACCAATAGGGGCTGAGGATAGTTTAAAAGGAGTAATTGATTTGTTAACTAAAAAGGCTTATGCTTTTAATGGTAATTTTGGGGTAGATATTACAGAAATAGAAATTCCAGCTGATATGATGGACAAGGTTGAAAAATTTCGAGCAGAATTAGTAGAAAAGGCAGTAGAATGTGACGAGACAACGATGGAAAAATATCTGGCTAATGAGGAGCCTAGTATTGAGGAGTTAAAAATAGCTATTCGCAAAGGAGTGATTAATAATGAAATTTATCCAGTTTTTTGTGGTACTGCTTTACAGAATATTGGAGTGCAACTTGCTCTAGATGCTGTTAATGACTACTTGCCATCACCTTTAGACGTGCCTACTTTAGAAGCAAGCGATCTTAATAATGAAGAAAAAAAATATCCAATTAAAGCTGAAGATGATGCTCCTTTTGTAGGTTTAGCTTTTAAAATAGCTACTGATCCATTCATTGGCAAACTTTGTTTTGTTCGCGTCTATCAAGGCGTTTTAAAATCAGGATCCTATATTATTAACACTTCTACTGGGAGTAAAGAAAGAATTGGTCGTTTAGTGCGCATGCATTCTAATCATCGTGAGGAAATCAAAGAAATTTATGCTGGTGATATTGCAGCGGTGATTGGTCTAAAAAACACTACTACTGGCAATACTCTATGTGCTGAGGATAATGAAGTTTTATTAGAATCAATTACTTTTCCTGAGCCAGTTATTAAAATTGCGGTTGAACCTAAAACTAAGGCTGACCAAGAAAAAATGGGAGTTGCTCTTTCACGTCTAGCAGAAGAAGACCCTACCTTTAGGGTAGAGACTGATGAGGAAACAAATCAAGTTCTCATATCAGGTATGGGAGAATTACATTTAGATATTATTGTGGATCGGATGAAGCGAGAATTTGGGGTAGAAGCTAATGTTGGCAATCCTCAAGTATCATATCGGGAAACAATCACTGGCATAGCTGAGGCCGATCATAAATATGTTAAACAATCTGGTGGACGTGGGCAATATGGCCATTGTTCACTTAGGGTTGAGCCAGCCGGTGAGGGTAAAGGCTATGAATTTATTGACGAGGTAAAAGGTGGGGTCATCCCCAGAGAATATATTCCAGCAATTGAGAAGGGAGTTAAAGAAGCGTTGCAAAGCGGCGTAGTTGCTGGTTATCCAATAGTGGATGTTAAAGTGGCAGTTTTTCATGGTAGCTATCATGAAGTTGACTCTTCAGAGGTAGCTTTTAAAATGGCAGCTATCTTTGCTTTTAAGGAAGCTTGTCAAAAAGCTAAGCCGATTTTACTTGAGCCGATGATGAAAGTTGAAGTTACTACACCAGAAGATTATATGGGCAATGTTATTGGTGATTTAAATTCAAAACGTGGACAAATTGAAGAGATGGTGGATCGGCCTAATAAGATTAAGGCGGTTCAAGCTAAAGTGCCATTATCAGAAATGTTTGGCTATGCTACTTCTTTAAGGTCAATGTCGCAGGGAAGAGCTAACTATGTAATGGAATTCAGTCATTATAGTGAAGTGCCACGGAATATTTTAGAAGAGATAAAAGAGAAGAAATAGAGATAGGTTAATTGATAAATATTTTTTAAAGGATATAATAGTTCTACTTAGTAAAAATAATTGCTTTTAGGAGGAAAAGAAGAATACTATGCGTGAACATTTAAGAAGAGCTTTAAAATTGGCGAGAAAAACTAAAGAAGCTATATTATTTTTTGATTCAGAGTTTCCAGAAGATTCTTTTGCGATAGTTGATCTTGATCGATATGAAAAAATAGTTGATCCAGAATCTTTAAATAAAAAAGATTTAGTCTACCAATCTAATTTGACAGAGGAAGATTTAGCTGATAGAATTAATGATGAAATCTCCGACTGGAAAAATAGAGAACAGTCGGAATATTTGTTTGAAGAAACCAAAGAAACTCCGCGGTGGCAGATTCCTCCGCACATGAAGAATAAAGCAGAAAATAAGGCTAATGATAAAGTTTAAATAAGTATTTAAATAATTTATAAAATTAATTTCACGGCTGGCTTCCTCTATAGGAAAGAAACCCCATCGGGGGCCGTAAGCATAAAAACATGGCAGAAATATTTTCACGTACAAAACCCCATGTCAATGTTGGCACGATTGGTCACGTTGATCACGGGAAGACAACCTTAACTGCCGCTATGTTAGCGGTATTTGGCGCTCATGGAATGAACGCATCGAATAAAAATGTTAGCGAAATTGATGCTGCTCCTGAAGAAAAAGAGCGAGGCATTACTATTGCAACAACTCACGTTGAATATGAATCAGAAAAGCGACATTATGCTCACGTAGATTGTCCTGGACATGCTGATTATGTTAAAAACATGATTACCGGTGCAGCTCAAATGGACGGAGCTATTTTAGTAGTTTCAGCCACTGATGGCCCTATGCCTCAAACAAGAGAACACATTCTCCTTGCTCGTCAAGTTGGTGTGCCTCATATTGTAGTTTTCCTAAATAAATGTGATATGGTTGAAGATCAGGAATTAATTGATTTAGTTGAAGAAGAAATTCGTGACTTACTTAAAAAATATGAGTTCCCAGGTGACACCACTCCGATTATTAGGGGGAGTGCTTTAAAGGCTTTAGAGAATCCAAATGGGGCTGATGCTGAGCCGGTGATGGCTTTAATGAAGGCGCTTGATGAATTTATTCCTGATCCAATTCGTGATATAGATCATGACTTCTTAATGCCGATTGAAGACATTTTCTCAATTGAAGGTCGTGGCACAGTTGCCACTGGTCGTATTGAAAGAGGAGTTATTAATGTTGGTGATGAAGTAGAGATAGTTGGTTTACGCGATACCAAAAAAACTACTATTACTGGGGTTGAAATGTTTAATAAGTCTTTAGCTCGTGGTGAAGCTGGTGATAATGCTGGATTACTTTTACGTGGTACTAAAAAAGATGAATTAGAGCGTGGTCAGGTTTTATGTAAGCCAGGCAGCGTCACCCCTCATACTGAATTTGAAGCTCAGATTTATGTTCTGTCAAAAGAAGAGGGTGGTCGTCATAAGCCATTCTTTAAGGGCTATAAACCCCAGTTTTATGTTCGTACCACTGACGTTACTGGTGAGGTAAGCCTGCCAGAAGGGACAGAGATGGTGATGCCTGGAGATACAGTTAATATTAATGTTAAATTAATTTCTCCAGTTGCCTTACAGGAGAAACAACGTTTTGCTATTCGTGAAGGTGGTCGTACTGTCGGTGCTGGCGCAGTTGTAAAAATTATCAAATAATTTGCTACTTAAGTTCGCTCTTTATTTATAAAGGGCGAACTAATAGTGTCTATTTATTAAATTTACAAACATAAGTGTATATTTTCTATGTCCGAAACCAAGAAAGAAGAGAAGGATTATAAACAAAGAATCCGAATCAAGATTAAAGCGTTTGATCATAAAATTATTGATCAATCCACTAAGACCATTGTGGAGACAATTGAACGTAGCGATGCTAGTTTCTTTGGCCCAATTCCCCTACCAACTGAAAAAAGAAAATATACCGTTAATCGTTCTACTTTTGTTCATAAAGATGCGCGTGATCAATATGAGATGCGTATCCATAAAAGAATTATTGATATCATTGATCCTAGCGCTGCCACCATTGAACATTTAACTAATCTTAACTTGCCAGCGGGGGTTGACGTGGAGATAAAAATGCAGTAGAATAAGCATGTAAATAAATTTAGGATCGCTAAGGCATTATTTAATAACTCTTGGATAAATAATTTGAGAAAGTGTTAATTGATAAATTAGCGGTATAATAAGGAGAAACAGCGAGAAAATAAAACAAATTGAGCTTCAGACGTATTTAGCAATTTTTAGATTTTGTTTTCAGGCTGGTTAATATACCAGTTTTTTGTTTTAATAATATGAAATTCATCTTAGGAAAAAAAATGCCCATGACCCAGATTTGGGACAATGACCGAGTAATTGCCGTTACTCCAATTTCAGCTGGGCCTTGTACCATTACTCAAGTGAAAACTGTAAAGAAGGACTCTTATTCTGCTATTCAATTGGCTTTTGGTAATCGTAAAGCTAAGAATTTAAATAAGGCTCAAAGAGTTAAGTATGCTAAAGCAGGTATTTCACCCATGTTCGTTAAAGAAATTAAACTAAAAAATGATCTAGAAGTAAATATTGGTGATCAAATTCAGGTAGATTCATTTTCACAGGGCGATATAATTCAGGTAACTGGTATTTCGAAAGGGAAGGGGTTCCAAGGTGTAGTTAAAAGACACGGTTTTAAGGGTGGACGTAAAAGTCATGGTAATAAAGATCAGTTACGTATGCCAGGATCAGTTGGGTCAAAAGGTCCAGCCCATATTTTTAAAGGAGTGCGTATGGCTGGTAGGATGGGCAACGAGAGGGTGACAGTCAGTAATTTAAAAGTGGCTTTAATTGATGTAGAAAAAAATATTATATATGTTCAAGGCGCAGTGCCAGGTGCGATTAATTCTTTAATTCAGATTAAAGCTTCTGGTGAAATGAAAATAAAACCAGCTAAAGAAATTAATAACGATGAAGTTAAAGAAGAAGTTAAAGAAGAAGTTA
>CAYURA010000005.1:14951-37761 GCA_964446775.1 uncultured Gammaproteobacteria bacterium
AAGAAGAAGTTAAAGAAGAAGTTAAAGAAGAAGTTAAAGAAGAAGTTAAAGCCTAGATCTATCAATGATTAAATTATATGTCTATTAAAGTTAAAGTTTACAATCAAGAAGCAACTTTTGTTAAAGATTTAGAGTTAGCAACTAATGTTTTTGGGCTTAAAGCTAATGTTGATCTTTTGCATCAAGCAATTGTGGCGCAAGAAGCTAATGAGCGTCAAGTTTTAGCTCATACCAAGGATCGTAGTGAAGTTAGAGGTGGTGGTAAGAAGCCATGGAAACAGAAAGGGACTGGTAGAGCCCGAGCTGGTTCAAGCCGCTCTCCAATTTGGATTGGTGGTGGCGTAACTTTTGGTCCAAGAAAAGATCGTAATTTTTCTAAAAAGTTGAATAGGAAAATGAAACAGAAAGCAGTGATGATGGCTTTATCAGATAAAATTCAACAAGATAGTTTGGTGGTTATAGATAACTTAGAAATGAAAACATTTAAGACTAAAGATTTTCTAGCTGTGTTAAATGCCTTTGAGAAAGAGATACTACCAAGTCGTCGTAAACTATTACTCATCAACAGTTTAAAAGATAAGCATGTTTTCTATTCAGGTAGAAACATAAAAGGCGTTACCATCATTAATCCAGAAAATATTAATATTGTTGATCTCTTGTCTTGTCGTCAAGTATTAATTAGTGAAGATGGCATTAAAGAATTAGAAAATAAATACGGAAAGAATAAGTAGTGTGAGGTTCATTGCCTCGCTCGATATCAATTATATGGCTCTATTTGGGACAAAAAAAACTAAAGATGATAAAGAAATAGAAGATACTAAGGATCTTAAACTTGTTGAAAAAAAAGAAACAAGAGATGAGGTTAAGCAAGATAAAAAGACTGTTTCTGAAACTAGCATGAAAGATCTATATCGTGATGATATTACTAAAAAGACTGCTAAATCAAAAGCTTCTAAATCTGGTTCTCGTTATGATGGCGCATTTAGAGTTTTAATCAAACCTTTGGTGACAGAAAAAGCGACTGATTTAACAGCTAAGAATAAGTATGTTTTTACGGTTGCAAATTCAGCTAATAAAATAGAGGTAGCTAAAGCAATCAATGAAGTCTATGGTGTAAAGGCAGTTTCGGTTAATATTATTTCTATGAAAGGAAAGGCAGTTAGTCGCGGAAAAGTTACAGGTCAACGAAAGGATTGGAAAAAAGCAATTGTTAGTTTAAAGAAGGGTGACAGCATTAAGATTTACGAGGGCGTCTAAAAAAATTTTTATATAAAGAATTAAGTACTAATATGGGAATTAAAAAAGTACAAGCAAATACCCCAGGAAGACGTCATGCTACTTTTGACGATTTTAAAGACATCACTAAAACTATTCCAGAGAAAAAATTGATTGTGATTAAGAAAAAAAATAGTGGCAGAAATAGTCAGGGTAAAATTACAATTCGTCATCGAGGAGGAGGCTCTAAGCGATTTATTAGAATAATAGATTTTAAAAGAAATAAATTTGATATACCAGCAACTGTTACTGCTATTGAGTATGATCCTAATCGGGGCGCTCGTTTAGCCTTGTTAACCTATGCTGATGGTGAAAAGAGATATATTACTGCTCCTTTAGATTTAAAAGTTGGTGATAGCGTGCTTAGTTCAAAAAGTTTAATTGATATTAAAGTTGGAAATGCGATGCCCTTAGCCTATATCCCTGCCGGCGTAGCTATTAACAGTGTTGAGTTAGAGCCTGGTCAAGGTGCTAAGATAGCACGTGGTGCTGGTAATGCAGTTTTTGTCATGGGTATTGAAGGTAGGTTTGCTCAGTTAAAGATGCCTAGTGGCGAGATTAGATTAATTAAAAAAGATTCTTTATGTACTGTTGGTCAAGTTAGCAACCCGGATAAGCGTCACATCAGTTTAGGTAAAGCAGGTCGTAGCCGACATTTAGGGATCAGGCCAACTGTTCGTGGTTCAGCTATGAACCCAGTTGATCATCCTCATGGCGGTGGTGAAGGCAACCAACCAATTGGTTTGAAACACCCTAAAACACCGTGGGGTAAGCCAGCCTTAGGAGTCAAAACTAGACGCAAGCATTCATCTAGTAAATTAATTATCAAGCGTCGTGGGAAGAAGAAATAATTTTTAAAAGCATATGTCAAGAAGTTTAAAAAAAGGACCATATATCAATCAACGTATTCTTAAGAAAGTGCTTGATTTGAAACCTGGTGATAAGACAGTTATTAAAGTTTGGGATCGTGCCTGTACGATTGTTCCTGAAATGGTTGGTCATACGATAGGTGTTCATAATGGTAAACAACATTTACCGGTTTATATTGTTGAAAATATGGTAGGGCACCGTTTAGGTGAATTTGCGATGACTAAGAAATTTGTTTCTCATGGTGGTAAGATAGCTAAAGCTCAAGCTAAAGGTGGTAAATAATCATAAAGTAAAGCTAAGGATTAGGTAATACTTAGCTTCTGTAAAGAATATGGAAATTAAAGCAAGTTTAAATAATTTAAGAATGTCTCCTCGTAAAGCCAGATTGGTTTTAGATATTGTTCGAGGCTTGCCAGTTGAAAAGGCTTTAGAACAGCTACAATTTATTAATAAATTAGCCGCTGAACCGATTCTAAAATTAATTAAGTCAGCGATTGCGAATGCTGAACATAATTTTAATTTAGTTAAAGATAATTTATATATTAAAGAGATTAAAGCGGATGGAGGGATGACTATTAAACGATGGATGCCACGGGCTCATGGTCGAGCGACGACTATTCGCAAACGATCATGTCATATTACTTTAGTTTTGGGAGAAATAGTTGCTAGTGAAAAAAAAGAAGCTCGTAAAGTAAAGGTAGAGGCACCAGTTAAGTTAGAACAAATAGTGGCTGAGGCAGAAAAGGGAGCCAAGCAGAAAAAAGCTATCACTAAAAAGACAAAGTCAGTTGATGATAAATTAAAGATTGAAACAAAGACCGGCAAAGGCTTTACCAATAAAACGTTTAATCGTAAGGCTGGCAGTAAATAAATTAAGCAATTAATTAGTTCTCCTAATTATAATCCTATGGGAAAAAAAGTAAATCCAAAAGTAATGCGCCTTGGCGTAATTAAAACTTGGCCATCTATCTGGTTTGAAAGTGGGCAAAATTATATTAAAAATGTCCAACAAGATGTTTTGATTAGAAAATATTTAATTAAAACCATGCGTGAAGCTGGGATTGATAAGGTAGAAATTATTCGTAGTTTAAGTAAGATAACGATTGACATTTGGACTGCAAAACCAGGCATTATTATTGGTCGTGGAGGAACAGGGGTTGATGATTTAAAAAAAACAATACATGATAAATTTTTACGTAATTTTAGGATGGGTGAAATAAACTTAAATATTAAAGAGATTTCAAGACCACAATTAAGCGCTCAGATTGCCGTACAAACAACTATTATGGAAATTGAGAAGAGAGTGCCTTTCCGTAAAGTTATGAAGCAGTTAATTGGTCGGGTTGAAAGAGGTGGAGCTTTAGGGGTAAAAATTTCAATTAGTGGACGTTTAAATGGCTCAGAAATTGCCCGGACTGAAAAATTAGTTTCAGGAAAGGTCCCTTTACAGACTTTAAGAGCCGATATAGATTATGCTCGAGGAGTGGCTCATACCACTTATGGTGCAATTGGTATCAAGGTTTGGATTTATAAAGGTGAAATTTTTGAGAAAGATAATAGTCAAGATGAGCTTGGTGAGTTAATTACCGCTTAAATTAAAATAAGCTATATACTGATATGTTAATGCCTAAAAAAACAAAATATCGTAAAGATCATAAGCGCCGTCGTGGTGGAGTAGCTTCAAGAATGACTGATGTTAGTTTTGGTAGTTTTGGACTTAAAGCAACGACTGAGCATTGGATTAGCTCTAGACAGATTGAAGCTGCACGCCGAGTTTTAACTCGTTATACTAAAAAGAATGGAAAGTTATGGATCAGAATTTTTCCTGATAAACCAGTGACTAATCACGGTGGTGAAATGACTATGGGTGGTGGTAAAGGAGCCGTAGACTATTATGTAGCGATTGTTAAGCCAGGCACAGTAATGTTTGAGATGGAGGGGATCGATGAATCCGTTGCTCAAGAAGCTTTAATCTCGGCAGCTCATAAATTACCCGTTAAATGTAAAGTAGTTAGCAGATAATTATATTATTTGTAAACTATTTTAAACTAAAAATATGACTATGAAAGAACTAAAGAGTAAAAGTCCAGCTGATTTACATACACTATTGGCTAAAAATCGTGAAGAGATAAGAGAAATGCGTTTTAAAGATTCTAATCGCCAATTGAAAAATGTGCGTGGAATTAGAAAATCAAAAACAGTGATTGCTCGTATTCTAACTATTTTAAATAGTCAAGTTTAATTTTAAAAATATGCTTGAGAAGAAAGAACTTGAGGCCCAGAAGCCTCAGAAAGAAAAAATAAGAAAAAGTTTTCAGGGTTTTGTGATTGGTATTAAGAATGATAAAACGATTTTAGTAAGAGTTGAATCAGTGCGTTTAAATAGGAAATATAAGAAACGCTATACGGTTAATCGTAATTATCAGGTTCATGATGAAAAGAATTCGGCCGTTTTAGGACAAAAAATTTCTTTTGTTGAATGTCGCCCATATAGCAAGACTAAGCGTTGGCGACTAATTGAGAGTTAAAAAGAATTTTTCAGACTTTAATAAAGTTTTGATTCAATAAATTATATGATTCAAGTGGAAACAAGATTAAAATGTGCAGATAATTCAGGCGCTAAAGAAATTCAATGTATTAGGGTGCTAGGTGGTTATCGTAAACGCTATGCTAGGGTTGGTGATATTATTGTTGGTACTGTTAAAAGTGCCTCACCTCATGCTATGGTCAAAAAGAGTGACGTAGTAAGAGCAGTCATTGTTCGCACTAGTAAAGAAATACGTCGCACAGATGGTAGTTATTTACGTTTTTCTGATAATGCTTGTGTAGTTTTAGTTGATAAAGATAAAAAAGATCCTAAAGGTAGCCGTATTTTTGGTCCGATTGCTAGAGAAGTACGCCGGGCTGGATTTCAAAAGATTGCTTCTTTAGCTCCTGAAGTTTTATAACCATTTTTTATATGAATATTAAGAAAAATGATACAATAAAAATGCTGAGTGGAAAAGACAAAGGCAAGACTGCCAAAGTTTTGCAAGTTTTACCTAAAGAAAGAAAAGTCAGTATTGAAGGTCTAAATCTTTTGGTTAAACATATGAGACCTAACCGTGAAGGTGAAAAAGGGCAGAGAATCGAGTTTCCTTCTTTTGTTAAAGTTGATAAGGTGGCTCTAATTTGTCCTGCTTGTAATCGGCAAACCAGGGTAGCTAAAAAGATAGTTGACAATGAAAAAGGTAGTAAAAAATATCGTGTCTGCAAAAAATGTCAGGCAGTGATTGAATAATCTTAATTTTATGCGTTTAAAAGAAAAGTATCAAAAAGAAATAGTCCCAGAATTAAAAGAGAAGTTTTCCTATAAGAATATTGCTCTAGTGCCTAAGCTTAATAAAGTAGTGATTAATATTGGTTTTGGTAAATTAGCTAAAGAAAAAGAAAAGATTACCGGAATTGAAACAGTTTTAACCAAGATAAGCGGTCAAAAACCAATTATGACCAAAGCAAAAAAATCTATCTCAGCTTTTAAAGTTAGAGAAGGGATGATAATTGGCGCAGTAACTACTTTACGAGGTGCAAGAATGTATGACTTTGTTGAAAAATTGGTTAATATCACTTTTCCTAGAGTGAGAGATTTTAGAGGGATTAGTTTTAAAGGAATTGATCGTAGTGGGAACATGACGCTTGGATTTAAAGACTATTCTGCCTTTGCTGAATTATCAGCTTCAGATTTAGATACTTTGCATGGTCTAGAAATATCTTTAAGTACTACAGCTCGTAAGCGCGAGGAAGGAATAGCTCTTTTTACCGCTCTAGGCTTTCCGTTTAATAAGAATGAAAAATAATTTTAATATCAACATATGGCTCGAACAGCTTTAATTGTAAAATCAAAACGTAAACCAAAATTTTCGACACGAAAAATTAATCGTTGTTGGCGCTGTGGGCGTAATCATGGTTACATGCGTGATTTCGCACTTTGCCGTATCTGTTTTAGGGAGTTAGCTGATAACGGTGATTTACCTGGGATTAGAAAATCAAGTTGGTAAATTGCTATATTTCATTATCTAAATTAGTTAAATAATATGACAGATCCAATTGCAGACATGTTTACAAGAATTCGCAACGCTTCCTTGGTCCATAAACAAGAGCTTGTGATGCCAATGAGTAAAATAAAACATGAAATAGCCAAAATTTTAGAAAAAGAAGGCTTGATTAAAGGTGTAGAAATTGTCAGTGGTGGCTTAAGTACTCGCCGTTCTCAATTTGACCAGCTTAAATTGGTCTTAAAGTATCAAAAAAATGGCAAACCTCATATTCGAGCTATTAACCGTATTAGTAAGTGTGGGGCTCGTGTTTATGTTTCTAAAGATAAAATTCCAGTAGTAGTGAATAATCTTGGTATTGCTATTCTATCAACCTCGGCTGGTTTAATGACGAATAAAGAGGCTCGGCGCCAAAATATAGGCGGCGAAGTTTTGGGAGAAGTGTATTAATAATTTGTGACTCAGTCTTTAAGTCTGAGTGCCTTATCTATCATATGTCACGTTTAGGAAAATTACCAATCAAATTACCAACTGGTGTCAGTGCCGTTTTCAAAGATGGTCGGCTTTCGATTAAAGGATCAAAAGGAGAGTTGAGCAGAGAAATTAAGTTTCCGGCTACAGTTAGTATTAGTGAGACAGAAATTACGGTCTCAGTTGATAAAGAGGCTAAAAATTTTAGTGCTTTTTGGGGTCTTTATCGAGCTCTAGCTAATAATATGGTGCTAGGTGTTAGTGAGGGATTTACTAAAAAATTAGAAATTAATGGAGTTGGTTACCGGGCTAGTATTAGTGGCTCTAAACTAAATTTGAATTTAGGTTATTCTCATCCAATTGAATTTATCCTACCTGATGGAATTAGTGCTGTGGTGGAAGGGAATACTATTACCCTCAGTGGGATTGATAATGAACTTTTAGGAAATATTGCTCATAAAATTAGAGCGTTTCGTAAACCAGAGCCATATAAAGGCAAAGGAGTTAAATATGCAGGAGAAATTATTCGTCGAAAGGTGGGTAAGACAGCCGCTAAGAAATAATCCAATTTTTTATTTAAATATATATGTTGAATCAAGTAAAAAAATCTAAAGATCGAGTTATTAGACGAAAGAAAAGAGTTAGAGCTAAAATCAAGGGGACAGCTAATCGCCCTCGCTTAAGTGTTTTTAGGTCTAATCGTGGTCTTTATTTACAATTAATTGATGACTCTAATGGCACAAGCATTGTTAGCGCTCATGCACGAGAATTAAAGGATCAGAAACTTAATAAAACTGAATTAGCCACTGCTCTAGGCGCTATTATCGCTGAAAAAGCTTTAGCTAAAGATATTAAAGAGCTCGTTTTTGATCGTAATGCATATCGCTATCATGGTCGGGTTAAAGCAGTGGCAGATAGTGTTCGCGAGAAAGGCTTAGTTTTTTAAATATTTATATAATTAGACTTTAAATATGGCAGAAGATAAAAAACAAGAAAATAACGTTAGTAATGAAAAAGCCGCTACGGCAGTTGCTCAGAGTGTTTATGGCAGCAAAAATAAAGGTCAGCGCTCAACGGGTGGGCGTCCCTTTAAAAGAGATAGCCGTTCTCGTGATCAAAAGCGGGATGAATTTGAGCAAAAAGTTTTAGAAATTAGTCGGGTTACACGTGTGATGGCTGGTGGTAAAAGAATGAATTTTAGAGCTTGTGTCGCTATTGGTGACCGTAAGCATGGAGTAGCAGTGGCTCTAGGTAAGGGGTCTGATGTCTCTATCGCAATAAATAAAGCAGTTAATAAAGCTAAAAAGAATATTATAAAAGTTCCAGTTGTTAATGATACTATCCCTCATGCTATCCGCTATAAATTAGGAGCTGCTATTATTGTTTTTAAGCCAGCTAATCAAGGGAAAGGTGTTATGGCAGGCGGAGCGGTGAGAGCAATTTTAGAATTAGCGGGGATAAAAAATGTTAGTGCTAAAATTTTAGGGACTAATAATAAAGTAAATAATGCTCGTTGTACTATTGCTGCACTGACCAATTTACAAGAAATTCCTAAAAAAAGTAAGGTAGAGAAATCAGCTAATTTAAAAGAGGTAGATGATAATGCTAAGGCTGATAAACCTAAGGACGAGAATAAATAATAATCGAGCTATTAATTTTAAAAAGTATGTTTTCACTTAATAACATTAAACGCGCCTCTGGTGCTACTAAAAAGAAGAAAAGAATTGGCCGTGGTGATGCTTCAGGCCATGGAACTTATAGTACAAAAGGTATTAAGGGACAAAAAGCTCGATCAGGCGTTAGCAATTTAAAGCGTTTAGGCATGCGTCGTCAGCTATTGCAGACCCCTAAATTAAGAGGGTTTAAATCGTTGCAAGCTAAGAATCAGTTAATTTCGGTTAGTGTTTTAAATGCTAATTTTAAAGATGGCGAGATAGTTAATCCTCAAGTTCTTTTTGACAGGGGTTTAATTAAAAATGTGTCTGATTCAGTAAAAATCTTGGGTAAAGAAAAATTAACTGTTAAGGTTAAACTAGAGAAATTAAAGATGAGTAAATCTGTTAGGGAACAGATTTAGAATGAGAACTTTTAAATTAATCAGTCGGGTTTTATGATGCTAAAAATTAAACAAATGTGGAAAATTAAAGACTTGCGCCAAAGTATTATCTTTGTAGCGTTAATGTTGGCGATTTTTCGTTTAGCAGCTCATATACCAGTCCCAGGGGTTAATGCTGAGGCTTTAAAAAGCTTATTTGCATCTAATCAGATTTTAGGTTTAATGAATATTTTTTCTGGGGGTGGGATGCAGAATTTTTCTATTGTCATGATGGGTATTGCCCCTTATATTACTGCTTCTATTATTTTTCAGCTCTTGGGCATGATTATTCCTAAGATTGAGGAAATGCAAAAAGAAGAGAGTGGTCGTCAGAAGATAAACATGTGGACCCGTTACGCAACAGTGCCTTTAGCAGCAATGCAAGCTTATGGCATGATTACCCTATTACAACGTTCTAATCAAGGTATTTTGGGTGACATGAATACTTTTAGTTTTTTTACTATTATTCTAACTATTACGGCTGGTACTGTGTTCTTGATGTGGATTGGAGAGTTAATTTCAGAAAAGAAAATTGGCAACGGTATTTCCTTACTTATTTTTGCTGGTATTGTGGCCGCTTTACCTCAACAAATTCAACAAATTGCTTTAACTTTTGATCAAATACAGTTATTTACCCTAATCGGCTTTGTAGTTATTGCCATTTTAACAGTAGTTGGGGTGGTAATTATTAATGAAGGGCAACGGAATATACCAGTACAATACGCTCGGCAAATTAGAGGTCAAAGAGCTTATGGAGGTTCTAGTACTCATTTACCTTTAAGAGTTAATATGGCTGGAGTTATTCCAATTATTTTTGCTATTTCAGTGGTTTTATTCCCACCAATGATTGCCCAATTTTTTATGGGCGCACGTACAGCTTGGATAGCTAATTTAGCGGCCAAGGTGATTGAAATTTTTAATAATCAACTAATCTACGGTATTATCTATTTCGTTTTAGTTTTTGCCTTTACTTTTTTCTATACTGAAGTGGTATTCCATCCAGATAGGATTGCTGAAAATCTGCAAAAACAAGGCGGTTTTATCCCAGGTATTAGGCCAGGAAAACCAACGACTGACTATCTCTCTTATACGGCACATAGAATTATATTTTTTGGAGCTCTGTTTTTAGGTTTAATCGCTGTACTGCCATTAGTTATGAGTGCTTTTAGTGGCTATCAATCATTAGCCATTGGTGGTACCAGTTTATTAATCGTGGTGTCCGTGGTAATTGAAATGGTGAAGCAAATTGAAGCACAAATGACGATGCGTGAATATGATGGTCTTTGAGCTTCTCTTATAACTCTAAGTCATTTTCGTATTTAAAAATGTAAAAATGTAGCTTCATATAGCTACATTTTTATGTTATGCTTATTCTAAGTATTATAATTAATAATTACAATATGGAATTTGAAGAATTTTTAGACAGCATTAAGGATCAACCTAGTTATATTATAGAGCGTAAGCTTAATTCTTTAGTAAAAAAGAACTATAATTTTAAGAATTTGAGTAGTGATAATAAAAAATTGGTTTTAGGACTGATTAAGAAATATAGGCCCAAAATTAAAAGAGGGATCGGTTTATCAGATTATTTAATTAGAAAAGATATGTATCAGCTCTATCAAGGTCGCTATGAACATGATCTGACTAAACGTGATCGTCAACAAATAAAAGCTATTTTAGAAAGTTTAAAAAAGTAACTATGTATTATCTTAAAAATAAATTAGAAATTGAGGCAATTAGGGCTGGGGGTAAAATATTAGCAAAGATATTAGACAAGTTAGTATCAATGGTTGCTCCTGGGCTTAGCACGGCAGACTTAGAAGCGGTAATGTTGGAAATGCTTGACGAAGCAGGTGGTCGGGCAGCTTTTAAGAACTTTTATATGGGGTCTGATATATATTTTCCTTCGGCGATTTGTGCTTCAATTAATGATGAGGTGGTTCATGGGTCCACTATTCCTGGGAGGATATTAAAGGAAGGAGATATTATTGATTTAGATATTGGCATGGAGTGGCCAATTAAAAAAGAAATGAGGGAAAAGTTAGGTTTTCCTAGCAATCCTCACTCTGAATTAGGTGGCTTCTATACTGATATGTGTCGCACTGTAGCAGTTGGTCGGATTAGTAAAGAGGCAGAGCAACTACTATTAGTAACTCAAAAGTGCCTCGACTTAGGGATAGCTGAACTTAAGCCTGGGGCGACTTTAAATGATATTGGCACGGTGATTGAAAATTACGCCCAAAGATTTGCTTATGGAGTAGTTCGTGACTTTGTCGGTCATGGAGTTGGTTATTTTACTCATGAAGAGCCAGATATTTTTCATTATGCCATCAAACCTAAATCTCCAGAAAATATTACTCTACAAGAAGGTATGGTTATTTGTATTGAGCCAATGATCAATATGGGTACTCATCGAGTTAAAATAGCAGAGAATGGCTATGCGGTTTTAACTGCGGACGGCTCTTTGAGTGCTCATTTTGAACATACTATTTTAGTGACTAAAAATGGACCAGACATACTTACCTTAGCTTAAAAACTATGAAACTAAAGGAGGATATAAAATATTTAGGGGTGGATTGGGGTGAAAAACGAATCGGTTTAGCTTTAGCTGATAATGAGACAAGAATAGCTCTAGCTTTTAAAACGGTCAAAAATATTAAGGAACTTTTACTTGTGATTGATTTAGAAGCAATTGATTATATTATTATTGGCAAGCCTAATAAATTGAGCGGAGCTGAGGCGTCTAATGCCAATTATTTAAATTTTTTAAATAAATTAAAATCCTTAACTAAAATTAGCTTGATTGATATTGACGAAAGACTGAGTAGTAAGGCAGCAGACGTTTTGGGTTATGGAGGCAAGAATCGTGCTAGTCGCGACGAGGGAGCGGCAACTTTAATTTTACAAAGTTATCTAGATTCTATTAATTGACAATTTATGGATAGGACTTTTTCTAGTAAAGCAATTGTTTTAAATAGGAGAGATTGGCGCGAGACAGACCGTCTCGTGTCTGTTTATACGCCAGACCATGGCCTTATCTCTCTATTAGCCCGGGGTGCTTCTAAGTTTAGTTCAAAATTAGCTGCTCATATTGAACCAATCTCACTGTCTCAGATAATGGTGATTAAAGGAAAAACTTTTAATTATTTAGGCTCAGCCATTATGATTGAGTCTTTTTCTAAGATTAAAGGTGACTTGAATAAATTATATTTTGCTGGTCAGGCATTTAATTTTTTTTCTAGCTTAGTTAGAGAAGGACAAAAAGATGAACTTGTGTTTAGGTGGTTAGAGAGGTGGTTAAATAGTTTGGAAGCTGCTGGAGGAACTGATGAATTAAACAAAGAAGATGGGCAGTTTCGTCTACTTTTATTCTATAATAGGCTCTTATCACTTTTAGGTTATGCTTTAAGTCTAGATAGATGCTTAGCTTGCCAGAAAATAATAACAGCTGGAGATAAGAATCGCTTAGATTTAATTCGTGGCGGCCTTATTTGTCCTGATTGTCAGCCAGATGACACTGTTTATCGGTTTAATCAATCTAATCACTCAGTTTTTTTAATATCTGATAATTGTATTAAATTATGGCGTTATTTAGCTGAATCTAAAAATATAAACTTAAAGAATATTAAATTCAATAAAAAATTATTAAAAGAGTGGGAAATATTACATAAGAGAAGAATTGCTTGGCTTGATGTATAGTTTTAAATTCCCTTATTAAGCTCTTTAATATGGTTTCGATTAATAATCTTTGAGAGTTTTATACTTAAGTTTCTAATTATTCTGCCCTTATTCAACTTGCTAAAAGGTCTTTGATGAGCTAGAATTAGTCTGTATCAAGTGATTTAAAAATTTTGTTTTTATTAAATTTATATTTTTTATGTCAAGAATTAGTATTATTCAAGCTAAGAAAAAAGCAAAAGGAGAGGTCGAGCTAGCTGGTTTTGCTCAAAATATTCGTTTGATGAAGGGATTGGCCTTTTTAGATTTACGTGATGTTAGCGGTAATATACAAGTAGTGATTGAAGAAAAAATTACTTCAGCTTTTGAGATAGTTAATAAGCTTAATTTAGAGAGTGTAGTTAGGGTTAAGGGTGAGCTGAAAGAGAAGCCAGCTAAGAAGAATGATGATTTAGCTGTTAAAGACTATGAATTGCTTTGTAGAGAATTAGAGGTTTTAAGTTCAGCTGAGTCTAATTTGCCGATTCCTGTTTATCAAAAAATTGATAATGAAGCTAACTTAGATCATCGTTTAAATTGGCGGGCGCTTGATTTAAGGAGGGGAGAGCATGCTAATATTTTTAATGTCTGGACTAAATTAGAGGAAGGATTCAGGGGCCAACTATTAAGTGAAGGTTTTATTCAGATTTATACTCCTTGTTTTATGAATACCGCTAGTGAAACTGGAGCTGATGTTTTTACTGTGAAATATTTTGATCGCATGGCCTATTTATCTCAATCACCTCAATTTTATAAACAAATGGCAATGGCGGCCGGGATGGAAAAAGTATTTATGGTAGGCACTATTTTTCGAGCAGAAGCTTCTTATACTACTAGACATGTAACTGAATTTACTGGTTGGGATTTTGAGTTTTCTTATCTTAATTCCTATCAGGATATTATGGCTCAAGAAGAGAGAGCTTTAATAGCTGCTTTCATGAAAGTCAAAGAAATTATGCCTGAGATCGATGTCCCTAGACAAAATTTTCCGAAGATGAGCTTTAAAGAGGTAAAAACAAAATTAAAATTTAATGGGGTTGCTAGCGAAAAAGAAGATGATTTGTCGCCAGAGGAAGAGAGAGAAATTTCACGTTTGATTTTTGAAGAGACTGGCCATGATTTTATTTTTGTTTGTGATTACCCAGTTACAAGTCGTCCTTTCTATCACATGAGGCATCAGGATAAGCCTGAACTCACCCAAAGTTTTGATTTGCTCTATCGAGGATTAGAGATAACTACGGGATCTCAACGTGAACATCGTTTAGACATTTTAGAAAAACAAGCGTTAGAAAAAGGGATGAAACTTGACGAATTAAGCGATTATCTGAATTTTTTTCGTTATGCTTGTCCTCCTCATGGAGGAGTTGGTATCGGTCCAGCCAGAATTGTGATGAAGTTGTTGGGCTTAGCGAGTGTTAAAGAAGCTTGTTTTTTACCTAGAGATGTCAAAAGATTACGACCATAAAATAATATCAATATGAACAGAACTTTAATTAAACAATTGTATCGTGAAACTGATAAATTTTTAAATCAAGAAATATTAGTGTCTGGTTGGGTTAGGACGACTAGGTCCTCAGGAGATTTGGCCTTCATTGAAATAAATGATGCTAGCTTTTTTAAAGGTTTACAGGTCATAGTCACTAAGGATTTAGCTAATTTTACTACTTTAGAAAAAATAAATATTGGCTCGTCGCTTAATATTGTTGGTCGGCTAATTGAGTCTCCAGCTGAAGGCCAAGCTTTTGAAATGTCTGCTAATCAGGTAGATATCATTAATGAAGCCAAAGAAGATTATCCATTACAGAAGAAAAGACATAGTTTTGAATTTTTACGTGAGATTGCTCATTTACGTCCACGAAGTAATACTTTTGCTGCAGTTTTTCGTTTACGTTCTGTGCTTAGTTTTGCTATTTTTAATTTTTTTAAAGAACGAGGTTTCTCTTATGTGCATACACCAATTATTTCCACTAGTGATGCAGAGGGAGCAGGGGAAATGTTCAACGTCAGCACTTTAAATTTAAAAAAAATTTCATATAATAAAGAAGGAGAAATTGATTATACTAAGGATTTTTTTGGTCAAAAAACTGGCTTAACTGTTAGTGGCCAACTGAACGCAGAAGCCTTAATTATGGGTTTAGATAAAGTTTTTACTTTTGGACCAACTTTTAGGGCTGAAAATTCAAATACTACCCGTCATGCTTCTGAATTTTGGATGTTAGAACCAGAAATGGCATTTGCCAATTTAACTGATGATATGGATTTAGCTGAAGAGATGCTGAAATATCTTATCCGCTATATCTTAAAAGAGATACCTGAAGAAATGGAGTTTTTTAATAGCTTTATTGACACGAGTTTGATTAGTCGCTTAGAAGCTTTACTAGCAGCTGATTTTGGCCGTTTAAGCTATACTGAAGCGATTGATATTCTTCAAAAGAGTGGTGAAAATTTTAAATATTCAGTTTCGTGGGGGATCGATCTCCAAACAGAACATGAGCGCTATTTAGCGGAAAAAGTCTTTAATCGGCCAATCTTTATAATAGATTATCCTAAAGACATAAAAGCCTTTTATATGCGTCAAAATGATGACGGTAAAACAGTGGCTGCCATGGATCTTTTAGTCCCTGGTATTGGTGAGATAATTGGGGGGAGTCAAAGAGAGGAACGCTATGATTTATTAGAACAAAGATTAATTGATATGAAAATGAACCCAGAGGATTACCGCTGGTATTTAGATCTTCGCCAATATGGCTCGATTACTCATGCTGGTTTTGGCCTTGGTTTTGAAAGAGCAATTATGTATCTTAGTGGGATGACTAATATTCGCGATGTTATCCCTTTCCCCCGCACACCTAAACATGCTAAGTTTTAATTACGAAGTTAATTATTTATTAATTTAAATTATATGAACCATCAAAGTCCTAAATATTCTTTTTATTATCTTTTGTCTTTAGTAGCACTTATTTTTACTGCTATTTCGGCTGGTTTAATTCTTTTTGGTATAATTGATGATAGTTTTAAAGATGCCTGGGCATTTAATGCTTATCGAGATTCAGACGGACAGTATAAGTTTGCTATTTCTGCTCTATTAATTGCTGCTCCGACTTATTATTTAACCGTTCATTTAATTAACCAAGGTTTAAAAAAATTAGAACTAGCGATTGACTCCAGTTTACGTCGTTGGTTAACTTATTTGATTTTATTTGTGAGCGCTTTAATTATTTTAGGAGTTTTTATTGGTATTGTTAATAATTTTCTTTCTGGCGCCTTAACCATCTCTTTCATGCTCAAGCTATTCTCCGTTTTACTTATTGCTGGTATTATTTTTAGTTATTATTTTTGGGATATTAAGAGATCTAATTTTAGTCAGAAAACTTTAGTGCAGCGATTATATGCTATTATTTCGATTATACTTTTAAGTATTGTGTTTATTACTGCCTGGTTTTTTGTAGAGTTGCCAGCTGATGCTCGAGCTAGACGCTTAGATGATAGTTTAATGAATAATATCTATCAACTAGAGAATGCGGTTAATAGCTATTATGCTGAAAATGAAAGATTGCCAGAGACGCTAGAAGAACTACAGGCCGATTCTCGTTTCACTGTAAATGATTATTATTTACTCGACCAGGAAAACGGTAAGCAGATTGAATATAAAAAAGAAGGCGAAACAGATTTTTCTTTCTGTGCTGAGTTTCGTCGAGCTAATAATGATGTAGATAATAGTAATCATCCCTATTTTAATAATGATAGAAAACATGAGGCTGGTTACAGCTGTGTTAAAGGTAGCTTATACCATGAACCAGAAACAGTTAAATATTAAGCTATGATTGATTTCCAAACAGAAAAATTTCAAGGGCCATTAGGTCTATTGCTGTCAATGATTGAAGCTCAGGAGTTGGATATAACTGAGATTGCTTTAGCTAATATTGCTGATCAGTATGCTAAATATGTTGAGCAGGCAGAGAATATTGACCCTGAGGAGATTGCTGATTTTTTAGTTCTTGCAGCTCGTCTACTTTATATTAAATCAAAAGCGTTGTTGCCCTATCTCGTTAATGATGAAGAACAAGATAATTTTGATGATTTAGAAAAACAGTTGAAAATGTATCAAGAATTTTTTAAGGCTAGCCTTAAAGTGAAAGAGATATTAAAGCAAGATGAGCTGATGTTAGCACCAATGTTTAGTAGGATAATAAGACAAGAAAAACACGTAGAGATCAAATTTTCTCCGCCAGCCAAAATTAATCAGGCTTTACTACATCAGAGTTTTATTACTATCTTAAACTCTCTTAAAAAACGACAGGCTCAAAAACTACCTCAGGAGAAGATGGAGCATAAGGTAAATATTGAAGATCGGATTAATTATATTAGGGCTTTATTAGCTGAACAGATGTCTATTAGTTTTAAAAAGCTGCTTGACAAGGCTGAGTCTAAAGTTGAAGTAATAGTTAATATTCTAGCAGTTTTAGAGTTAGCTAAACAAAGAGAATTAGAATTTGAACAAATCGACTTATTTAGTGAGATAAAAGTATTAAAAATATAAGTTATGTCCCAAAATAATTTACTTTCGCAAATTGAAGCCATTATGTTAGTGGCTAATCGGGCTGTTAGTCTCAAAGAATTGAGCACTAGTTTGGGAGAGAGGCTAAACATTATTCAGTCTGGCTTACAAGAGCTTAGTGACAGATATGAAGTTAATGATTATGGTTTTAGATTAATAAAATCTGGCACTAATTATCAATTAGTTAGCGCTGGTAAGTATGCTGATCTGTTAAAGAAATTTTTAAAATTGGATAACGTAAGCGAATTATCCCAAGCTAGTTTAGAGGCTCTAACTGTTATTGCCTATCGAGGTCCAGTTAGCAAGCTGGAAATAGAGCGGATAAGGGGGGTAAATTGCAGTTTAATCATTCGCAATCTTTTGATTAGAGGGCTTATAGAAGAAAACTTTGATAAACAAAAAAATGAAAACTATTATCAGCTTACTTTAGATTTTATTCGTTATTTAAATTTAAATAAGATCGAAGACTTACCTGATTATGATAGGCTACATAATTTGGCGGATTTAGAGCAAATGCTAAATAGTGTTGAAGATTTATGATGACTAATTTAGCTAATATTTTAATCTGGTTATTAACTATTGTAACCCCAGCTTCAGCCACTTTTTATGCTAGTGGTCCTTGGTTAGGCATTAACGCTTGTGCAGGAGAGTTTAGGTTGCCTAATAATCCAGATGTAGAAATTATTGTTAATACTTCCCCCTCTCCAGACTTAGAGGCTAAGAGTTATGTAGTACTTACTGATAAAGGGCATATTTGGTTAGCTGAAAAAGAGGCTAACACTAGTCAAGCTATTGCAAGTATCACAAAACTCATGACTGCTTTAGTATTTTTAGATCATAATCCTGGCTGGGAGACTGAGTACAAGATTAAACGAGAGGATGTTATTAGTGGTGGCAAAATACATTTGTTTTTAGGTGATACGATTAAGCTCAAAGATTTATTTGCAGCAACTTTGATTGCTTCTGATAACGGTGCCTCGATATCATTAGCCCGATCAACTGGTTTAACTGATGAAGAATTTATTACTAAAATGAACGAGAAGGCAAAAGATCTAGGCTTAATGAAAGCTAATTTCGTTGATCCTGTTGGTTTAGGTGATGGGAACTATGCTTCGGCCAAGGATATTGCTCGCTTGGCTCAAATGGCTTTTAGCCAGCCTGATATATCCAGAGAAATCTTGAAAGCAGAGTATAATTTCGTTACTGGAGAAGGTAAAAAAAAATATTTACATTCAACTGATTCTTTATTAGCATCTAACCATTTTGAGCAATTTGAATCTTTAGGTGGCAAGACGGGTTACACAGAGGCGGCTGGCTATTCTTTTGTGGGTCGCTTTAAAAATGAAGATAATAGAGTACTGATAATTGTTGTTTTAGATGCAGGTGGTAAGTTGGAAAGATTTGAACAAGCAGAAATTTTAGCTGATTGGGCATTTAAAAACTGTAAATGGTAATTAATATGGGTCTTATAAATAATATATATTGTCAATTAAGGAATAGTCTTGCTAGCTCTTTTCCTAAAAATTTCAAATATTGTGAACGCTATAAATCAATTATCAAGTTTTTTATAACTGGCTTACTCTCAGGCGCGATTGATATATTTGTGCTTTATCTTGTTCATGAATTATTAGGTAGAAATATTATTTTTTCTACTTCAATCGCTTTCATTTTTGCTTTCTTTATTAGTTTCAATATTCAGAAAGTATGGACATTCAGGAATTATGATCGTAATAATATGCCCCGTCAGCTAAGCCTATATTTTACTAATGCAATTATTATTTTTTTGTTAAATGGCTTAGCAATGCATTATTTAGTCAACAATCTTCAATTTTGGTATCTTTTAGCTCAGATTATGGTTAATATAGTTCTAGGTTCAATTAATTTTATTAATTATAAATACATTATTTTTAAGACAGAGAGCAATGAAAATAACATTATCTAAACAATCATTAGGGGGGATGCCAGTAGCTCAATGGTTACGTCGGGCTGGCTATGCTTTAATATATGATCGGCATAGTGGACAAGAAAGCTTTAGTCGCCGTTTTAGTAGAGATTTTTATCCACGTTTTCACTTATATGTTCAAGATATTCCTGAATCAAATCTGCTATACTTTAACCTACACTTAGATCATAAACGAGCTAGTTATGAAGGTGTCAGCCGTCATAGTGCTGATTATGATGGTCAGCTGGTAGAGGAAGAGGCTGCCAGGCTCAGAAGTCTTTTCCTTGGTTCATCTGAAACAAATCAAGCAGTTAGTGGTAAGGGTCGATCAAGCGATGAAGAGGTGGATGTTTTAAGTCATATTAAAAAAACAGATTTGAGTAAATCTAAGCTAGAAAAAAAATCATTTTGGCAAAAAATATTTTCATAGTATATGTCTTCAGCTGAAGAAATAAAAAGTAAACTGGATATTATCGAAGTGATTAAAGATTATATCCAGGTGAAAGCCTATGGAGCTAATTTTAAAGCTCTATGTCCTTTTCATCGGGAAAAGACCCCATCATTTGTCATTTCTCCTGATAAGCAGATTTGGCATTGTTTTGGTTGTGGCAAAAGCGGTGATGTCTTGTCATTTGTCCAAGAAATGGAAGGCTTAAGTTTTCCTGACACTTTAAGACTTTTAGCCCCTCGGGCAGGAGTTGTGCTCCAAAATTATTCTCCGCAGCGGGCTTCTCGCCGAGGGCGTATTCTAGATTGTCTCTTAAAAGCTAATATTAAGTACCAAGAAAATTTGACTCAAGATCCAGTCGGTCAAAAAATGAAAGAGTATCTATTAAAAAGATCTCTTAGTGAGAAAACTATTAAAGATTGGCAAGTTGGCTATAGTCCAGATTCTTGGACTAGTATCATGGATTATCTGAAGAATAAAGGTTTTAGCGTTGGAGAAATATCAGCGTCTGGCTTGTCTGGTAAAAGTGAACGGGGGACTGATTACGATCGTTTTAGAGATCGCATTACTTTTCCTATCTATGATGTTAATGGTGCTTTAATTGCTTATACAGCACGGATTAATCCGCAAAAGGCTGATGATAAGTCACTGGCTAAATACATTAATAGTCCAAAAACTGAGGTATATGATAAGAGTAGAGTGCTTTTTGGTTTAGATAAGGCTAAATTAGCAATTAAAGACAGAGGTTATACAATCATAGTCGAAGGACAAATGGATGCTATAGCTTGTCATCAGCATGATTTTAGCAATACTGTTGCTTCATCAGGCACCGCTTTAACCGAAGCTCAGCTATTACTCTTAAAAAGATTTAGTAATAATATTGCTCTTTGTTTTGATGGTGATAGTGCTGGCCAATTAGCAGCCGATAGGGGGATAATAGAAGCTTTGCGTTTAGAAATGAATGTGAAGATAGTGGTTTTATCTAAGGAGTACAAGGATCCCGATGAGTGTTTACGTGAAAATCCCGAAGATTTTAAAAAAGCTCTAAGTAAATCTCTTCCAGTTTTAGAGTACTACTTTATTAAACTAAAGGAGGGTAGAGATTTAAGTAATTTAAATGATAAGAAAGATATTGCTAAATTAATGTTAGAGATGATAAATCGAATGGATAACCGAATCGAACAAGATTATTGGTTAAAGCGTTTAGCTGAAGATTTAGAAATATCTGAACAGATTATTAGGGAAGCGTTGCCTAAAAAACAGAAAGATAGCAGAACTTATCAAACAAAAGAAGCACAAAATCAAATTAATAGTATTAATATACCACTTAGTCGTGAAGAAAAACTAAGCGAAATATTTTTAGCCCTTTTATTAAAATCACCAGAATATATTATTTATGCCAGTAGTCATTTAGAGCCTCATGATTTAAGGAGTAAGACAAAACAATTGTTTTACAAGGAGCTAATAATCTATTATAATAAGCATGCTAGCTTTGAATTTGATTCATTTACTAATCATCTAAAAGAGCAAACAGACAATATTGTGAATATTTTGCCACGTTTGACAATCCTGGGAGAGAAAGATTATTATAATTATGACTCTAACCAAACTAAGCTTGAGCTAACTAAAATTATTATTGAACTTAAAAAACTATCTTTAAAGAATGAAATAAAAAAAATTCAAATAGAGATAGCCCACGCGGAGTCAGCTAAAGAAGATGAAAAGTTGATTATTTTAATGACTGAGATAAAAAATTTGAATGATGAGTTGAACTCACTTCAATTATCATAAATATTATGGTTAGTACAAAGAAAAAGATGAATAAAAAAAGCAATTTAAAAAAAACTACTGAAAAAAAAGTAGTAGTTAAGTCTGCAGTAAGAAAAGCTAGTAAATTATCTGATAATCCTAAACAGAGTAAAAAAATAGAACATAGTAAAAATTCTATTCATCGGAAACTAAAGAAGAAGCCAGTCAAAAAAGTAGCGAGTAGATTAAACAAAGTTAAGAAAAAAGAAAGAATAGCTAAGCCTAAAGTTAGCGTAAAGGTGAAGAAAAAAAATCAGCCAGTTAAAAATGTGTTAAGTAAAAAAACTGTTAATAAAGCTAAAATAAAAAAAATTGAGCCAAAGATTACTAGAGAAATTATTTACCCAAAAGAAGAGCAACTAAATAAGCTGTTAATAAAAGGCCGGACTAGAGGTTTCGTAACAGAGACTGAGCTACTATATGTGTTTCCTGAGGTGGAAGAATATGTCTACGAATATGATCTTTTTTTAGGTGATTTACAAAAAAATGGCATTAGAATAGCGGAAGATTCTGGCAAAATTTTAGACGTTCAAGCAAAGAATCCTAATATAACTTCAGCTAAAGCAGCAGCTGCAATCACTTTTGATTTATCGAAATTAAGCTCAGATTCAATTCAGATGTATTTAAAAGAGATTGGAAAAGTGCCACTGCTCACTGGGGCTGAAGAGGTGGAATTAGCTAAAAGAAAAGAGAAGGGCGATAGAGAGGCTGAAGAACAGATAATTGAGGCAAATTTACGTTTAGTAGTTTCTATTGCCAAGAAGTTTGCTGGAGCAAAGGGTCTAAGTCTATTAGATTTGATTCAAGAAGGAAATATTGGTTTGTTTAGGGCAGTTGAGAAGTTTGAATATCGTAAAGGTTTTAAGTTCTCCACCTATGCTACTTGGTGGATTCGACAAGCGATTACTCGAGCCTTAGCTGATCAGAGTAGAACGATTAGGATCCCCGTACATATGGTAGAAACGATTAATAAATTTCAACAAGTACAACGTAATTTGGTTCAGGAATTAGGTCGACAACCGTTAGCAGAAGAAATAGCTGCTGAGATGGGTGAGGATATTGAGAAAGTAAGATATATTATTAAAATTTCTCAAGATACCATTTCTTTAGAAACAAGTATTGGCGATGATGATGAGGACTCAACCTTAGAAGATTTTATTGAAGATGTTAAGAATGTTACTCCTGATCGAGCAGCGGCCTTACAACTCTTAAGGGATTATGTAAAGAATATTGTTTCTCAGTTGTCTCCTCGGGAACAACGAATTTTAGAGATGAGATTTGGTTTGACCGATGGTGTAGCTCACACTTTAGAAGAGGTGGGGCAAGAGTTTGAAGTTACTCGTGAGCGTATCCGCCAAATTGAGAGTAAAGCTTTAGAGAAGATCAGGAAACTTAAAGGTTTAGAAAAGTTAAGAGATTATTAAATAACTAATTATTAGAGCTCTTGACTTGCCCAGAAATTTCTCTTAAAATAGAGGAGAAATGTTGATAGCAGCATTTTTTGTTATAATAAAATATTCCCGGGTAGCGCAGCGGTAGCGCAGTTGGCTGTTAACCAATTGGTCGTGGGTTCGAATCCCACCCCGGGAGC
>CAYURA010000006.1:0-37617 GCA_964446775.1 uncultured Gammaproteobacteria bacterium
CCATAGATTTTACTAAAATTATTATAGCATAGGGCGCAAAAAAAGACTGCCCTATAAGCAGCCTTTAATTTACTATTATCAATTAGTTATGCCCGTCTCTGCCATTTCTCCCATACAACTAGTAGAGGACTGGCCAAGAAGACTGAACTATAAGAACCAAAAATAATCCCAATAATTAAAGCTAAAACAAAATCACTAATAGAGTCTCCGCCTAAGAAGAAAATTGCTAACAATACTAGGACCGTAGTAAAAGAAGTGCTTAAAGAACGAACTAAAGTTTGATTCAAACTATTATTAACGGTAGTTGGAAAGTCCTCATTACTTTTCGGTAAATTCTCTCTAGTCCGATCAAAAACAACAATAGTGTCATTCACACTATAACCCAAAATCGTGAGTACAGCCACTACAAAAGTAGTATTTATTTCTACTCCGTAGAAATGACCCAAAAAAGCAAAAACTCCCAAAACAATTATTAAGTCATGAAATAATGATAACACAGCAATAACTCCATATTTCCAAGAAGGTACTGGCCTAGATACTTTTTGAAAGACAAGAGCAATATAAATAATAATTATCAATAAAACAAAAAACATTAACCAGAAAGACTTGCTGCGTAATTCTTGTCCAACAGAAGGGCCAATTGCCTCAAATCGTAACTCTTCCATTCCGCCCTCCGCTTCATCTAAAGAGGCTAATTTTTCTTTGACCCGTTGGTGAGAATTCTCATCACTTTCCTTAAACCGCAAGATAATACTATCTTCAGTCGGTTGAACAATAACACTGGTAATTTCTAATTCTGCTAACTTCTCCTGCACCGCAACGACACTTGGTTGTGATCCAGAAAACTTTAATTCCATAAGACTACCACCAGTAAAATCAATACCAAATTTTAGTCCCCAGGCCATTAAAGCAATAATCGCCACAGTAACCATTACAGCTGATATACTAAGCCAAGTAGTGCGGTGCTTAATGATGTTAAACTTAATCATATAGTTTCAATTTATCTTCTTAAATTATTTATTTTTTTTAACTCCTAATAGCCAGCGATGACGATCAAGCCAAGAGCTCTTAAATATTTTTAAAAGGATATAAGTAATTACAATACTACTAAACATCGAAATGGAGACGCCAATAAATAAAGTGGCTCCAAAACCTTTAATTAAACCAGTGCCAAATGACATTAGAACCAAGCAAGTTAAAATGGTAGTAATATTGCCATCTCGGATTGAGGGCCAAGCCCTTTTGAATCCATTATCTAAAGCTGCATCAAGTGGTGCCCCTAATCTTAACTCTTCCTTCATGCGTTCGAAAATTAAGATATTGGCGTCTACTGCCATACCAATAGAAAGAATAAAACCAGTGATGCCAGCTAAAGTTAAAGTGACAGGCTGATTAGCATAATAGACTAAGAAGGCTAAAATAACTAAGAAGAACAAAGCAGACAAGGCTCCATCAAAAATATTTAAGTGATCAAAAATATTAATAAATAGAAATACTAAGAGAGCGATAAATAATAAAGCTAACCAAATAGGGGCGGACTTAAAAATAGTCAAAACAGTGATTGAGTAAATAGACAAAGAAACGATAGCGGCTAAGCCTGGTAAACGATAAAAGATTAACATAAACAGGGCAACCAATAATAGACCAAAAAGCCCTGCATTAACACTATTTATAATCGATTTTTGACCCAAACTAGCGCCAACAGTTTGTTGCCCAACTAAATGGATTGGGACTGGTAATGCGCCTGTATTAAGTCTTTGAACCAATAATTTAGCTTCTTGCACGTTGAATTGTCCTGAGATAACTGCTTTGCCATCAGGGATGCGCTCATTAACAGTAGGTACGCTGATAGCATAGCCATCCAGAAATATTGCTACTGGAGCGCCAATATTACGTTCAGTAATATCAGCAAACATTTTTGATCCTTCACTATCAAACTGAAGAGAAACTTCAGGTGTGCCATTTTGAGGATTAAACTGCAAAATAGCTTTATCTAGATTTTTACCAGATAATTCTGTATTAACCCAAGAATCATCTAGATTCAAGATAGCTGAGGTGTCCTGTAGTGGAAAGCTTAAAATTTCTGCACTATAAACTTTTTTCTGTGTCTCATTAGTATCAGCATCAAATGGGTTAGCAATACTTTTTATATCGATTAATTTAAGAATTTTCAATCCATTAGCGAGCAAAACTGGCTCATCCACAAAATTACCTAGCTCTACCTTAAGTAGAGCTTCCACTAATTCAGGATCGCTACTTAATGTAATGTCTTCTCGGCGTGAATAATCTGCTTGATACTTAGAGCTAAGTTCATTAAAATTAGCACCATTTTTCAACAAATCCAAAGCCTCTTTAGATTTAGCTTCGATCTGCTCATTGAAAATTATGGCCTCCTGATTTACTTCTGTAGATATTTCTTGTTCACTAAAACTTTGTTCTTTAAACTCTAAAAGTGGAGTTTCACCAATTAGACGAATAGCCTCATCAACATCTTTAATCCCTGCTAGCTCTGCAATTATTCGATAATCGCCACTTAGAGTGCGGTTAATTTGGACTAACGGCTCACTCACTCCAGCGACGTTAACTCTCCTTTCAATAATATCACGCACACCATTTAAGGCCCCTAAACGATCAGCCTCAGGAATACTAGCAACATCTGCTTCATAGACTAATTGTGTCCCACCCTGAAGATCCAAACCTAAAATAAATTTAGTCTCTGGGGCTAAAGGTAGAACAATAATATCATTCGTTTTATCAGCAATATAGTCAACAGCTTGGTTATAATAGTTTCCCGCAGTTAAAATAAAACCAATAAAAACAAAGACTATTAATAAAAATAGTAACCATCTCTGACGATGACGTTTAAAAGCATCAATAAAATTTTTTGATTTAGACATAAAATTACTTATTCATTAGCAAAATTTATCAAACTGCTAAAATCTTAGACCAAATCATAGAAAAAATCAAGGCAGCGCTTTACAAAACTATTAATATCTAATATAATCTTTAATAATAGCAAAAAAAATTAATTAATTAATATAAAATATTAAAATATAATTATATGGTTTTAATCCCCACTGTCATTGAAAAAGAAGGTCAAGTAGAAAGAGCTTACGATATTTATTCTCGTCTCTTAAAAGATAGAATAATATTTTTAGGCGAAGCTATTGATGACCACGTAGCTAACATTGTCATCGCCCAATTACTATTTTTAGCTGCCGAAGACAAAGAAAAAGATATTAAATTTTATATCAATTCTCCAGGTGGCTCAGTTTCAGCAGGACTGGCGATTTATGACACTATGCAGTATATCAAGTGTCCAGTATCAACAATCTGTATTGGCCTAGCTGCTTCAATGGCCTCCGTCTTATTAGCTGCTGGAACATCTGGAAAAAGGTTGGCCTTGCCTAATAGCGAAGTAATGATCCATCAAGTGATGGGTGGAGCTGAAGGACAAGCTTCAGATATCAAAATTAGAGCTGAACACATCCTGAAGACAAAAGAAAAAATGAACAAGATACTAGCCTATCATACAAAACAAAATATCAAAACAATTGAAAAAGATAGTGATAGAGATTTCTTTATGAGCTCTCAAGAAGCAAAAAATTACGGCATTATTGATAAAATAATTAATAAAGAATAGCTTACCAATAGAACATAAAAGAATAGGCTAAAAACCTATTCTTTTATGTTATCCATGACCTAAACTGTCTTAATCTTTATCTTATTTTTTTAATAAAATAAAAATTTTTATAAAATCCTATAATTTTATAAAAGTAGAAGTAATTAATTTAAAAATATCCATTTGCTTCATATCATCCTCAGCAGTGATATAGGAGATGACAAAAACTTCTTTACCACTTTCACCTAAAAAGTAGACAAATTTATTATCAGCGCTTTGAATACCAATGCCGTAACTACTTTGCACTAAACTATCAGCACTTAAAATCTCATAATCTGAAAATTCGCTTTGATACCAATTAACCACATTATCGTAAACTGTATCAGTTGACTCAGATGAGACTTGGATAATTTCTTTATCAGGGAGAGGCGCTAAGAATTGCACTGTTTCTTCATCAATTATTTTTGATTGCCAACTATTAGGGTGAAATAAAGCGAAACCCGCATTAGCATTGAAATATAGCGATAGTTTAAAATTATCAACGAGACTGCCATCTCCAAGAGGATTGTAGTTATTTAAAATCTCTTCTCTATCAGAATAGCCATCACCATCGCTATCGGGATTAAAAGGATCAGTTCCTATACTTTTTTCTGTAACGTTACTTAATCCATCATCATCACTATCAATTATATCCAACATACTAAGCAGTGGATCAGTCTGATTATCATCTTCATCATCCAAATCATCATCATGGTCAGGCCCATCGTCTATATCAATTTCTATTACCACCTGACCATTTTCTGGCTCTGGCTCAATAATAATATCTTCCTGATTATCATCAAGCTCCTCCTCGAGTAAAATTTCTTCCTTAATTTCTATTTTTCCATTAGTTAAATTATCATTAAGACTACTTTCTAAAGAAGGACTGATTAAAAAACGGTAAGCCAAATAAAACATTAAGATAATAAATATAATGCCCGCTCCGATAATAATAATTCCAGTTTTACGATGATTATTAGTCGAATCATTTCCACCAGTCGGTTCAACAGAATCAATTTGCCCATCATCATTAGCATAACTAGCACCACTTAGACTAGATAAAGCTGGCATATTTTTTACCACAAAATCCTTGCCTAACCTCGCTTGAATCTTAGGATCAATACTTTCTTCAATATTATTTTCTTTATTTTCTTTTTTCTTCGCAAACATAAAACTTAATTACCAAAAAGATAAACTGATAAAACAATCAGAAACCCAGCTACTACTACAGGAACTATCCAATGCCAAGCCTTACCACATAAAGGTTTGTTTAAAGTAGGCATTATATGTACCTTCAAATAGAGGCTGAAATTCTTAGCGATTGAATGGTTTTTAGTTTCGGGAACATTCTCCTGATTAATCATATTTATATATTTACTTCTAACGGGCCTTCCCCAATTGGACTATATCCATTATTCACTTCTTCACCGTCTGAGTAGCCATCGCCATCTGTATCAAGATTAAGTGGATCCGACTCATAAACCATTACTTCATCATAATCACTTAAACCATCACCATCAGTATCTATTAGCAAAGGATCTGTGTTGTAAACCATTACTTCATCATAATCACTTAAACCATCACCATCAGTGTCTATTAGCAAAGGATCTGTGTTGTAAACCATTACTTCATCATAATCACTTAAACCATCACCATCAGTGTCTGCCTTTAGAGGGTTAGTGCCTAATTTAGCCTCTTCATCATCGGTTAAGCCATCACCATCAGTATCGATTATCTCAAGAGATGGCACAGGTATCACTGGTTGACCTGGATTTGGTATAATAACTTCATCTTCCACTGGCGGCTCGGGGATAGTTGGCTCGTCATCTTTAATAATAGGCTTTTCAATCGGAACTTTTTGATCTTGGGAATCTTTTAAGTAAGTTAAATCTTCAATATTTTCTGGTACAGCTGGTCTTAATTTTGCATAAACTAAATACCCCGTCGCCCCTAAGATGATGATTGATAAAGCAAGAATAATAATCATCCCTATTTTCTTTTTACCCCCACCATTTCCTTCATCATCATCATCATTATTATTATTATCATCATTAATTGAAGCTGAATTAGCCGAAAGGCCAGCTACCTGAGACTTAATATTATTAATTTGGGGAACAGAAGCAGGAGCATCTGTTTCAGCAAAAATGTCATCTACTTTTTTTTCATCCTTTAGATTTGGATCTTGTTCTAAATTATTAAACATATATTTATTTTATCTTATTCGCCCGCACAATAGACGATAAATTACTTGTTAATAAAAAAATTATTTAATTAGCGAAATTTATCTAATTCTTTAAGATCTCTAACAATATCTGAATCACTCCTTATTATCTTATACACCAATGGATCCCGGCTAATAACTTGCGCTCGTTGGTCTGGTTCAGCCCCTAAAGTCTTTAATTCATCATTGGATAAAAATTCTAATTCCAGGGCAGTTATAGAAGGAGCTGGCGCTTCCTTAACATCTTGATCCAATGATTTAAATTGCAATATGATTACTACTGAAACAAACACAATCAAGATGATAATTAACAACAACCACCAGTATTTTTTAAATTGTTCTTTAATATCCATATATGAACTTATTAACTTTAACTAATTATAACACATAATCTAAAAAATTCGGTTATTCTTAAAAAATATAATTTATCTATTAATACCAAAGCACTCATTTTTATTACTTTTCTTAACTACAAGAATAATAGGATAGAGCAATCTAGGCAATTATTAAAGACAATCTTTAGGACACTTACCATCACCTTCAATCGGGGTTGTGCAAAAACCATCACCACAATAACCACCACCATCAGCAATACTAGCAAAAATACATTGATCATTTGTCCTAATTGGGAAAGATGTCTCAGCTACGGTGCTGCACTTATATTGCAAAGTTGGCGTACTTGAGGCAGGAGATAAAGTAATTCCTGATGCATGGTCACAAGATTCGACTCCATCATTATATAAACCACCAGCCCGCTCATCATTAGGATTCTGCATAAAACCATCGCCACAATAGTGGTTTACATTCAAAGTAAACTTTCGTGTTGATACGGCTCCATATTCATTAGTGGCTGTTACTTCAATTAAATTATAATGCGGGCCTGTACTAGTACCTTTAATCGCATAATACATTGGCATTGTAGTGCTGGCGCTCGCTTGATCAACCCCTTTAAGTCTAGTAGCAAAAAACTTTAATTTTTGCCACAAATTATTCTTGGTAGTAGCATTATTTGGCGGCTCTGGTTCATAAATATTCGTTGATGTTACTATGCTAATACCTGCGGGTGAGCCACTTGCCGCATATGAAATTTGGTGCCCACCCTGCCTATCCCAACCTAAACCACAATAATATTCTGATCCCTTCCTTACATTTTTATTACAATTAAAATCTAAAGCTGGCGGATCAGCTTTAATAGTTATATTTATATATCGTCTAGATTTAGCTCCATATCTATCTTCCACCTCAATGACATAAACAAAATTTTTATCAACATTAAATACATTATTAGTGTTTATTTCATATTTTCTCGTATAATATGTAGTATCCCCTACTCGGCTCGTGGACGTACTCGTCAGAGTAGAAAGAGTACTAGAGCCCAAAATGTCATCGCCAGGATTATACTCATATTCTTGAAAATCATCTATTAAAGGATAATTAGAATCAGTAGCGCTAAAGCTAATAATTAAAGGCGAATTAGTAGCAGTGCTAGGATAATAGATAACATCATTAGATTTAATCACTGGTGGATTATTACTAATATTTATACTTGTTGTGGTGGCTAAAACACCACCATAGCTATCGGAAACTTGAATCTTAAAATCATAGTTGCCAGCCTCACCAGCCTTCTCAGAATAGATTCTTTTTTGGTTAGGGTCATGAGTGTCTTGCATCCTAGGAGCTGAACTATCATGCCAAGTATCATAAATAGGGGCTTGTCCTACAGTCTCCCAATTTAAATAATTATTTTCTGGATCACGCACCATAATAGAGCCATTAAAAACTTCTTCTGCTTGACCCCGTAAATTAGTAGACACAATATAAGGTGCTTGATTGGTAGTAGTCCCGGTATAGGCAGCCCCAGTAACTAAACAACTAGAACTAGCCAATTGTCCATCAGCCGTATTATATTGATTTCTCGTCTCCATGCCAGCACATAAATTAAAATTAGAACCATTCTGATCAGTAGAATAAACAAAAGCATGGCTACTCGTTGGTAAATGAAGTTCTCTTGTTGTAGTATTGTATAATCCAGCAAAAGCAGATGAAGTTTTATCCCAACAAGTAATTGGGTCAAAATTATAAGCACAAGGGCCTAACACGTTAATTGGATCAACTGAGGTTTGTGGAGCTTTAATTTGTGACAGGAAAGAATCGTTCCAACTGGGCCAAGTCGAGACGCTGTAATAGGGTATATAGGTACCAGAACTTAAAACTGGATAAAACCCGTGCTCTCGTCTATAAGCACCAATAGATTCTCTCAAATCCCCAAGAATGCCTAAACGATGCACATCCCTAATCACCTTAGCCTTGTCGCTATTACAATAAATACCTTCATCGCAGTCACTGTCAAGATAGCAAGAACTAGTTGCTTTTAATTGACAGCGGCCAGGAATATCATCACCAGAGATGCACTGATAAGCAGACTGACAATCTTCGTCCCCACCACAAGGCAAAATAGAGATTTTACACTCACCAGGAGTAGTTAAATTAGTATTAAAACGCCAATTTTTAACTAGCTGACCTAAGACATCAACTGTTTTAGAATCAGAACTTTGGTTATAGGACATTAAATAAATATTAGTATGAATGGTTGAAGAGGCTACATTGGCAGCATTAACATAAATACTCCGACCGTCTCTAACAGCATCATAACCATCCACTACTAAAGATTGAGGCGAACCTCTAAATCCCTGACTCTTATACCATCTGATAGCATTATAGTGATTAGGATTAGGTAAAACTCTAATAGCAATAGCGTCTACATCATCACTAACTTCATAGATAACTGGTATTGGTGGTGTTGATGTTGGTGTTGATGTTGGTGTTGATGGTGTTCCAGCTTGAACTGGATTAATAGAGAAACAGGGCAGTAAAGCTAAGGTGATTATAAAGATGAGAAGTCTAATTTTCATAGTTTGTATTATTAATTAGGCATTGTCGTTGAGGATGGATCCACGATATATGTAGAGATAGAAATAGGTGAAGCAAACTTCTCATTAGCAGATGAATCAACGGCGGATAAACCGAACCAATTCAATCCCAAAGGAAACTCACTATAATGGAATACCATACTAGTAGCATGATTAGCAGACTGAAAAGACTCACCAAATTTATTTTCCTGGACACCATGATATAAACGATAGAATAAAGTATCATCAGTATTAGCCGACCAAGAAAAAATAATATTATCATCAATAGCATTAATAATAAAACCTTGAGGAGTATTGGGTGGCGTTTTATCAGTAACTAAAACAGTCTTCTCTCCAGATAATTTACTTTCAACTTTATTAAAAGAAATGGCAGAAACTTTAAACCGGTATTTTGTATTATTATCAAGCCCTCCCACCGTTATTTCACAATTATAATCTTCAGTAGAGGTAGGACTAGTTGGCGCGCAAACTGGAACAGTATCTTCTACTAGGCTATTAGGCTTCACATCAATATAGGACCAAGAACCAGAATTCTCCTTAGCATAATATAGACGATATTTGCCCATGAGTGAAGGAGTGGAATTATAGATCAGACTTGAATTACCACTCCATTTTACTTCTACACGACTACCGTCTTCTTTGTTTTCTGCAGAAGAAATAGAACCAACGGTCGGTTTAGCTTCTTTGAAAAAATATGATTCTTTCAATATACTAGACACACAAAAACCATCTGGGGTGCCATCGCCATTATTATCTGGACCGCAACGGGATTCTGCTGGGTCACAAGGCGTCCTGCCCTCACTACAAACAGTACTAGAAGCAGTCCCAAATACTATCCCTGGATTAATCATAGCTGGCAAATCATCTCCAATTCCATCATTACCAGCATCACGACAATAATATAGTGCGTGATTATATGGAGAACAATCATTACCTCCTTTTTTATTTACACAAGTATCATACCAAGGCGACCACGTACCACTGACCCCAACTGGTGGCCAAGGATTTTTACACAAGAAAACAAATAAAGGTGTGTTAACAATTATGCCGTCACCATCATTATAAACATTGCTTTCTACCATTTCTATTTTCGTCTTCATCGTCGTTCTGCCATCAGTCACCCCTGAAATAGCTTGAACAAAGACTCTATTATCATCCAGCTCTGCTACTGAAGTCTTAGTAGCAATTGCAGTATGTACTATATCAAAATTCCATTTCCAATCATAGTAAGTAGTAGTAGCTAATAATTGATTATCAATGCTATAAGCATCAGCAGAAAACACCTTATCTCTATCCCTAGCCGTATCAAAACTATTATTCTTAGCATCATTATCCACTTCATTGACATCATTATCTGTCGTCTGAAATAGATAAGATGGAGGATCAACTTTGACATGATCAACTGCACAAACACCACTATTAGCCCCTTGATCACTAAAAGTAATGAAACTAGTGATGTGTGATTGAGCAAAAGATAGATTATTAAATTTAATATCTTCCCCCTCCGTGGTGGTACTAACATCAGTTCTGAATCCCGCACCATTCATTCCAATTTTTGAACTACTCAAGACGCCATTTTTGCTATCTAATGATATATCACCTTTAACTACTAAATAATGAGTCCTACTTGGAGCTAAAAGCCTCTTTGGCCTAAATATAGCCACTGTCCCCGTTGCATTCTGTCGGTTAGAAACAAAACCTGGTACTGAGCAATATAACTTTTCCTCATCTGGCGGAGTATAAGCTAAAACTGAAGGTGATAAATGATTACCGATAAAGATTGATTTAATAAAATTAATACTCTGACGTAAAGCTAGATTAATTCGTTGCACAAAATTTCTCTGAGGTGTAATTTGAGTTAAAAAGGTGCCACTAGGGCAAGGACCCTCATCATAATCTCTCTCTTCAAAGAGTAGAATATTGTCTGGTAAGGAAGCTCTGTCCATATTTTTGTCAAAAGGGATAACAATGCCAACATTACGACAAACATTATCAGCTCCATGTTTTGGCAAAACTTCATTTTCAACAACCTTTGGCCGATCCTCACAACAAGTATTAGAAGAACAGCCAGTTTTTTTATGGTCTCCACAATCTGAATCTTCCTCACAACCACAACACAAACCACGATTATCACCATCACAGGCTCCTTGATCCTTCCAACATGTTAAATTACCATCGCCAATACCAGAACAAGAGTCAGGTGTTTCATCTGTTTTACAGCAACAAGTGCCACAATCACTAATAAGGCCTGGATCTCCGCTTTCTTGTAGACAAGCATAAGGGGAGCCACAACGCTGAAAATTACAAACATAATCGTCTTCCCCAACACAAGATAACCCAGGCCCCGTATTATCAGTACAGCCAGAAATACAAGCATTTAGATTATCATAAGTTCCTGTAGTAGAAGCATGGGTATCATCACAGCTAGCTCCATCTTCTATGCAGTTATAATAGGCACAATAACCGTAATGTAACGGTAATGCGCTATTGCCAGAGTTAAGTTGATCGCCACTTTTACATTTATCATTACTAAAATCATAACAGCAACTAAGAGATCCTTTACAAGCGTCAAGATTCAAATCTTCACATAAATCTGGTGCATTTCCTGATTGACAATCAGCTTCGCACTGACTTATATCTCTAAATAGACCTATCGCAAGTTTAGTGCTACTAGCACAAACATTAGGATTAGTATTAATGTCACAGTTATAATAAGAACAATAGCCAATATTAGGACCATTCGTTATTCTATCTGTGCCACCAACACAAACATCATCTTCTGTGTCTGCAGTACCTCGAGAATCAATACAACAGCTACTATGAACCATACAAGAACTAGTTGACAGCTTACTACAATCATTACAAACTCCGTGAAATTGGCCTACAATTACCGTAGTATCACAATATTTACCACTACTAATCTCACAATTACAAGCAGCATCCGAAAGATCTTGATCATAAGGTGGACCAGGTGGACCAGGTGGACTAGTAATAGCACAATTAGAACACAATCCTTTGTTTGCGGCGCCATCGCCACAAGAGCCACCACAGATTAATGGAGCACAACAATCTCTCGCATCTTCGCCTACTTTACAACAGCAGTCACAAGTAGCATTTTGAGTTGTAATACATCGATTTACAGAAGTATCACAACTTGAACCTGAAGGACAAAGTTTTTCAGTGAAACAAGTACCTGTAGCACTATTATTATCACTAAGGCAAGTTAAAGAGTCTCCACACAAACTACAAGTGGAAGTTGTAGTGCTAGTATCATCGACACATCGATTAAATGATAATCTCGTCCAACCTTCAGGGCAGGAGGTGGGCACTCTAATTTCCCAATGGGCTTGACCTCCATATTGAGGATAAGCCTTACAAGACTGCTGAGCTGTGAAATCACTGTCACCTAATTCATAAACAAGGGTTGAATCTAAACTACAAACACTACCAATTAACCTACAATCTCCGCTAGATTCATATTGACAACCACCATTACAAGCAGGAAGAATATTACAAGCATCCGTTCCGCAAGCGTCTTCTAATTCAGTTGTCGTGGCGGCACAGGTAGAACATCGACCAACTGAATTAGGACAGAAAACATTATCCTGACAAGCTCCTAAAAAATTAGCCATCCCCTGACAACTATCATAAGTGCTGGGGGTACTAGTATTAACGCCACCAAAAATAGTTGAAAAATTCCATTCAAATACAGAAGTAGGAACTTCGTCATAGCAATCTGCTAATGTCCCAACACATTGATTTTGTTTAAAACTTCCACGGGGACAACATTTATCTGAACCACACTCGCTATCATTATTACAGGCACCTAACTCAAAATTAACTGAATTGCCTTCAGTCCCAACTCCTCGTGAGACTTTTAAAGGCCCAGTACTAGCTGCAAGAGGTGCCTCTGCTACAATTTTCTCAGCCCCTTGATCAAGAAGAACTGTTGTAGAAACTGACGAACTTGCTGAACCTGGTGTGAATATAGCAGTCGCATTAGTAGCGACACCGCCAAAATATTCTCCCCAAATATTAACTAAGACCCCTACTTGACCACGACTTGGAGAAACACGACAAATACTTGTTAATAGTGGGGCTGAACTATCAGCTTCAAAATGATTAGGATTAGCATTCTCGGAATTTATTTCCTTACCATTTATCTTCATGTAAATATAATAATAATCACCATCAACTAATCCTTCTGGGACTTTAACAATAACTTGACGATCAGTCCAAGTAGAGTTAGCACATACTGGAGGGAAATCATAATCTGCCTCAATTACATCAGCATTATTAACAAAAAATACTTCCGAAGAACCTTGAACATTGCCAAAACCAGAACCATGAATTGTTACATATTGTCCTGAACTACCTCTAACTGGATCAAAATAACTTAAAAAAGGCCCCGCATTTGGCTCAGGATTTTTATAAAAATTAACATAATTACTTTTTTCTTCATTACCATTAATATTAGCCACTACAAAGCTGCTAAGCTTACCTGATTGAATATTAGGTACTTTATCAGCACCAGAAAGGTTCAAGGGATCAGTAAAAACAGGCTCTAAACCTTTAACATTAGTTAGATAATCACCAAAATAGGCTTTAGTAGAAGTCGACTGAAACAAATTAACCCCTTGATATGTTACTTGATCACGCAACAATCCTGAATCTGGATTGATGGTACAAATGCCAGGGCGGACAATATTATTTTTTTGAAAATCTGGCAAAATTGGGCCAGGTGTACTACTGCTAGTATCATCCTTCTGCCCGTCAGCTGTTTCGACAACTATTATACTAGTTTCAGCAATGTCATTTGGGACACCAACAATAATTTGCTGATCAGTCCAAGTGTCATCACAATCAGCATTTAATTGCTTAGCGTTGAAGGCAATTTGAAAATCTAATTCATCAGCAACATTAATGAATATGACTTTACTAAGACCAGCATCATAATTACCAAAATTAAAGCCATTAATGGTAATCAAATTATCTTTTTCACCATTAGGAGTATCAAGATTACAAGTGCTGAGGCTGCAATCAGCGTCAACCTTACAACTCATATTTACATCATTATCACAGAAGCCACCAACTGGACTAACTCCCATGATAACTGGAGAACCTTCACATAAACAAGTAGTTTCATTGCAATTTAAATACTCACCACAACGAGTATTATCAGCCGTACAAACAGGATCAGGATTAGCATTACAGGAATCACCTAAAGCACCTTTTGGCACACAGAAACAATCATTTTCACAATATTGATCATCATCACACATAGTGTCGTTAGGATCACAACTAGGAAAAGGATCATTAGAACAATATACTGGTATCGGACCACTACACTCGCCGCCTATACAGGGACCCCAAACTCCATCAGCTGTACAGGTTCTTAAGCCATCGCAGCCACAGACTTGTTCAGCTCCAGGGCTACAAATAGGCCCAGGGGTGCTTCCATTACCAGTAGAAATCGCTAAGAGATTTAAAATAAAAATAGTAATTCCCCAAGCCGACAAAATGATAATTAAACCAATTACTCCATTTTTTAAGATATTTTTTGCCTGATCAATTTTTTCAGCACTGCCACCACTAGTCATCCACATAAACCCAGCAAACAAAACTATGCCAACCGCCAAGATGCCTAAAATAATCATGACTGAATTAATTAATCTTGATGCGGTCTGCAAAGGACTACTACTACTTAAAGCAATATTTTCTGATAGCGTTTCACTGCCAACATCTAATTGAGCGTTTGCTGGACTAGAAATAAAAAAGAAGCTAACAATAAAAAGGAAGATGGCTAAATAACGAGTAATATTTTTATTTTTTATAAACACACAACTATCGTTATGCAAATTAGACTAGATTAACTTAATTAATCTAATCAACTGCAAGTTTAATTAATTAACAATTTAAGGACAATTACCATCAATCAAGGCATTATAACTTGTTGGGGTTATACTACAACAGGAAGATGAGCTATTATTAGCGTCACAATTACTACTAGCACTTGGCTTGAAACAATTTTGATAAATATCTCGAACACCAGAACCTACTTGAGCTTTATAAGCTACAGAATCACCAAACTGAGTATGATTAATATAAACATAGGTCTTATCAGGTTCGCCATCAAGAGGATCGAGATCTACATTTACTGAACTAACCCAGTAGCCTAAAGGCAATGGAGTTAAAGTCATTAAATTTAATAAATGATGTTCATAAGATTTTTCTCCCTTTTTTATTATCGTACTACCAGTACGTAGACTTTGATTAAGCATTAGAGTCTTAAAATTTATTTGTATTGGCTCCATCGTATTAACATCAGTTGTGCTAGTGCTCTTGGCCACTGGACTAGTAGACCCAATCTCTGGAGGGTCAGTCATTATTTTATCATTAATAAAGAACTGCCATTTGTAACTATCCTTATCTGCCATATTCGGGTTGTTTTCATCATAATGGCTTAATGGTCCAGAAGCAGAACCATCTCGGTTACCGTCTAAAGAATTAAAAGCAGCGTCCATTATACCGTCAAGGAGGGAAACATCAGAAAGAGGATAATTAACCCCAGAACTATTTTGACAAATCAAATTAGCTCCACAATCACTATAAGGTGAGAAAATAGTACAATCAGACGAAGCATTACAAGGTTGTAAATGAGCTGCTGCTAATTGAACTGATAAATTGCTATTTGCTGGTAAACAATAGATAGAATCTCCACAAGCATTCTGGCCACATAAATCATTAGATTTAAATTCTATAGTTTTATACATATTGGAAATAATGAAGCTACCAGCAAGAAAATCTCCAACACATGCACCCGAATCGCATTTATATGATTTACATTCCTCATCGGAATTACATGCGTTCGCATGATTACCAGCAGCAGCACCAGCATTAACAACTTTAATAATATTATGGACTTCACTAGCTGAGCCAGAAACTCCAACTGGATTAATTGCTTCATTAAAATTAATCTGAATTACTGAATTCATTGGTTTATCAGGGCGATCATTAATCACAATATTTACTAATTTATCAGCCCCTCCGCTAAAAGCATTAATCTCCAGTCCCGCGGAATTACTATCTAAATAAATATTATTACCTGCCGCCCCCGCTACCTTCGCTTTTAGATCTATAATTTTATTATCAGCAGTATTAATACTAGAATCAATATTTGATTGACTACTAATAGCAGTGAAAATAGCTTGAGCTATTACGGAGGGAGTACTAGTTGAACTAATAGTAATCAAGTTAGTGCCAATATCCTCCGAAAAAATATAAACATTTGTGCCGATGGTTAAACGATCAGCTAAAACTTCTGGATTAATAACTATTTTCCATAAATTGCCAGCCGAATGTTCATTAACTTTTAAATTAAAAAACCCAGGGAAATTGACTTGTTTATTATCCCAATTAGCTACTCCTAAAAGCATTCCAGAATCAGAAAATAATTGCGCTTGCGTATTATCAGTTGTTGCGGTGACACTCAAAGTTGTAAAAGCATAATGATAATTTGGACTAATTATTGCTTCGTCAGTAGTACTTGCACCATTCTTCGTAACACTAATAATACTAGCCGCTTTATGAGTATTAGGGCTACCTACAACTTTAATACTAGTTGTGGCCTGGACTGCCTCGATAATATTAGCGACTCCATCAGCTTCAGCATCTGGCATTGGGAAAATACCGTTATTAAGAACCTGAGGTGGAGTTAAATCTAATTTAGTGCTGACCTGAAAACCCCAAGAAAAATAGTTATTATCACAATCTCTAAAAATGTCTTTCTCTTGATCATTTTTTATGTTATTTGTTAGCCAAACAGTGTAATCAATTTCACCGCTAGGACTACCCAACAAATCAAGTGGTTTAATAATTAGAGTCATCTCATCAGAGGAAGTAGAGAAATTAACCTCTGCATTGGTAATATTAGTATTACTATTAGGATCACAAGGCTCTAAAGGACAGGTATCACCAAGGTCATCTCTAAAAATTTTAATTCTGCTTGGATTAATTAAGTTGCAATTACTACTATTATCACAGGTACAAGAATTTCCCGTATCATCAACGCAAATGGTGTCAAGTTTAAGCTGTTCCTTAAAACTAATAATTATGGCTGTATTTCGGGCAACATTTGTTTGACCTGGTTCAGGATAAACTCGTTCTATTGTGCATGACCCTAAAGCCCCACTACCAATTAGAGGATTAAGATTATAAGGAGGCACAAGACCAGTAGAGCTCCCTCCATTTGTGGCGCCCATTAGTTTATCTAAAATGAATAAAGTTATTCCCCAGGCCGACAAAATAATAACCAAACCAATAACAGCATTGGTTAAGGTTTTTTTAGCTTGAGCAACTTTTTCTTCGTTACCACCACTAGCCATCCACAGGAAGCCAGCATAAATAATTAAGCCCACCGTTAGTATGCCTAAAACAATCAGAATGTAATTAATCAATCTAGTAGCAATGACAATCGGATCAGTTGAGCTTAGGGCAATAGCTGAATCTACTTCAGCAACCCCTAAATCTATTTCTTGCGCAAAAGCAACATTCATTGCTCCCAAAATGAAACCTACTGTAGCAATAATTATCAAAAAATAAATTATTTTGCGTGACATTTGATTTTATTTTAACCACAAAATGTGGTACAATTTAATAATTATATAAGACTAAAATATATAAATAAATTATAACATATAAAAAAGAAATTGAAAAATAGTAATAGGCTCAATATGACAATCGAAAGAATCATAAAAAAATTTTCAACAAATCATCCCGATCAAGATTCGAGTATGATTTATTTAGCCTATGAATTTGCTACTGCTGCTCATGCTGGTCAAAAGAGAAAAACTGGCGAGCCCTATATCCAGCATCCCCTTCATACAGCCTATTTACTCACCGAAATTAAAGCAGACTTACCTACTATCATTGCTGGCATACTCCATGACGTGCCAGAAGATACTAATCGTAGTTTAGAAGAAATGAAGCTAAACTTCGGCGAAGAAGTAGCTAGCCTAGTAGCTGGAGTTACTAAATTAGGTAAGATTAAATATCGGGGCATTGAGCGTTATCGTGAAAACCTTAAAAAAATGTTTCTTGCGATGACTGGAGACATTAGGGTGATTTTTATTAAATTTTGTGACCGTTTGCATAACTTAAGAACACTAGATGGTTTAAGCCTTGAAAAACAAAAAAGGATTGCTCAAGAAACTTTAGAAATATATGCCCCCATTGCTGGCATGCTTGGCGTTTGGCGACTAAAATGGCAACTTGAAGATCTCTGCTTTAAATATTTATATCCTGAAAAATTTGAAGAATTAGAAAATGAATATGAGGTTGAAAAAAAAGCTGCCAGAAACCAACATTTCCAAAAAATTAAAACTGAGCTCATCCCTCGTCTTAATGAGGTTGGGATAAAATTTGAGATTGAAGCTCGTTTTAAACATCTCTATAGCATCTATCTCAAAATGCAACGCAAAGATCGCAAATTTAACGAGATTTATGATGTATTCGCCCTGAGGGTAATAGTCGAAAGTGTAGATGATTGCTACAAGGCCTTAGGAGTCATTCATGCTTTATGGAGGCCAAAGCCAAATAGATTTAAAGACTATATTTCTATTCCCAAACCAAATGGTTATCGTTCTTTACACACTACTATATTTGGACCTGGGGGAAAAGCAACTGAGTTTCAAATTCGAACCAGAGAAATGCACGAAGAAGCATTATACGGACTAGCTGCTCATTGGTATTACAAGAATAAAGATATGAAAGGTATTCAACCACAATGGGTAAAAGAGATAGTTGATATTCAAAAAGAAATATCTGACACCTCAGAACTAATTAAAAATATTAAGTTGGACATTTTTAATGACCGTATCTTTGTCTTCTCTCCTCAAGGAGATGTTTTTGAACTTCCTGAAAAAGCAAGCCCCATTGATTTTGCTTATGCCGTACATACTAATATTGGCAACCAAACAGTTGGAGTTCTAATTAATGAGCGCTTAGCAAAACTTGACCACGAGCTAAAAAATGGCGACTTAGTAGAAATAATAATTGATAAAAGTAGACTTCATCCTAATAAAGACTGGTTGAAATTTGCTAAGACCAGAAGAGCCAGAGATCGAATAAAACAATTTGCTAAAAAAAGTCGATTAGAAAATATTAAAAAATTGCTCCCTAATATCAAAAAAGAAAAAAACAATAAAAATAATAAAAATAACGAAAATAAATAAAAGACCGTATCTATAAAATTATAATTACGGTCTTTTATTAAATGTCTATCTGTTTTGTGTTTCTTCAATCTTTCCAGTCTTACGCAGGTATTCCTTTTGTTCTTTTAAAGCCATACTGTTTAAAGCATATAGTTTTTGTTGTCTTTTACTTTTTTTAGGTTCCAGATGTTGCTTCGAACGCGCTTTCTCTAGACGCTTACTATTACGTAACCCTTTCTTAAATTTGCGTAAAAAACCTTCAAAACTTTCGCCTGGCTTTCTTTTAAAATCAGCCATAAATTACACCTTCCTTTCTATTAATTTTTTTTCTTAACTTTTCTTTAACTTTTTTAATAGCAATTGTTTCTTGGACGCCTGACTCCATATCTCTAAATAGAATGGTCTCATCCATCAGCTCCTTTTTACCAAGAATCAAACTTACTTTTGCTTTTAATCTAGTTGCTTCCTCCATCTGTATCTTTAAACTATCTGTAGAAAATGATTGACGAATATTAAAGCCCTCTAATCTTAATTCTTCAAATAGAATTAATGATTTTATTTTAGCCTGATCGCCTAATTGAGCTAAAAAAACCATTTCTTCAGGACTCTCAGGAATAATCATCTTATCTTTTGCCTTAGCTAATAGTCTTTCTAGACCAATTGCCAAACCAACTGCTGGAGTTGGCTTACCACCTAAACTTTCAACTAAATTATCATATCTTCCTCCACCAGCTAAAGCTAGTTTAGCTTGTAAACCACCATCTTCCTGCATTGGCCAAAATTCAAAAACAGTATCATTATAATAACTTAAACCTCGAACAAGGTAGGGGTTAAAATTATAAGGGATGTTTAATTCATCTAAATACTCCAAAACCTTAGCAAAATGATCACGACTTTCGTCTGACAAACAATCAGCAATTTGTGGGACTTCACTCAATAATTTTTGACAAGCATCTTCTTTACAATCTAGAAGTGCTAAAGGATGAGTAGTTATATTTTTTTTACAATTATTACAAAGTTTAGCGCGCCTACCTCTCTCCTTATAGAAACTTAACAACCTAGCATTATATTCTTTACGGCAATCCGCTTTACCTAGACTATTAATTTGAATTTGAAAAGAAATATTCAAATCTTTAAAAAAATTATAAGCGGAAATAATTAACAGGGCTTCTGCCATTGGCTTCGCCTCACCAATTACCTCTAGATTAAACTGATTAGACTCGCGGTATCTGCCTGTTTGCATTCTTTCTTTTCGAAAAACTGGACCAATAGCATAAAGGCGTACTGGCTGAGGTAATTCTGACCCTTCATTTTCAATATAACTACGGATAATACCTTGGGTTATTTCTGGGCGCAACACTGACTTTTCCCCTTTCTCACAATCAACATAATACATTTCCTTATCATTATTATATCGATTAGCTTTTTTATATAAATCGTAGCTTTCTATTATTGGCGTCTTAACAGCATGAAAACTATATAAATCAGCAAAAGAAGAAGCTTTATCTAAAATTGCTTTAAAATAACGATGTTCAACTGGACTAATGTCTTTCATTCCTAAAATACGTGAAATTGGAACTAGATTCTTACGCTCATTTACCTTCTTAACAGCAGCTGTCTTATTTGTCTTCTTTTTATTGGCCATAAATTAAAAAATTAATAAATACTAATTACCTAGATTATACTCAATAGAATCATTAAATACTTTAGCGCGATCAAAAGGCCAGCCTCGCAACATTACTCTACCAGTAATAAAACTTTTATTCACTGCACCAAATACCCGCGAGTCTTTAGAAGCCGTCCGATTATCACCCATGACATAATATTCATTAGGACCTAAATCGATTTTCTCATCACTATTAGCATAAGTTGGCATATTCTGATCTAAGTAAGTCTCTGTCAAGATAGCTCCATTTGGATTATCATGATTATAAATAATGACTTTTGCATCTTTGACCTGAACACTTTCTCCTGGCAAAGCAATAATCCTTTTAATATAGTATTCTTGTGGATTTAATGGATAGCGAAAAACGATCACCTCGCCTCTCTCTATTGGCCGAAATCGATAACTTATTTCATCAATTATTAGATACTCATGATCATGAAAATTAGACTCCATTGACATCCCTTTAACATAAAACGGTTGAATTAAAAAATAACGAACAGGAATAATAATTGCAAAAGATATTGCCAATATTTTTATTCCTTCCCACAAAACTAATAAAAAGTTTTTAATTCTCATATTTTAAAATTAAATTAAGCGAATTATAGCTTAAAATATAGATATTTTAGTAATTAAGTAATAGTAAAGTGTAGTGAGTATATCATAAAAATATTCAAAAAGCAAGCTGAACAAAAAAGCTAAATAATAAGCATAGCATCACCATAACTATAGAAACGATACTGTTTAATAATGGCTTCTTGATAGGCTTTTTGAATATTATTAAGACCTGCAAAAGCAGACACTAGCATTAATAGAGTGGATTTGGGTAAATGGAAATTAGTTATTAAAGCGTCCACTAAAATAAATCGATAATCTGGATAAATAAAAATATTAGTTGATCCTTGATAGAGGTTATTCTCTAAAAAGTTCTTAGTTTCCATATTAAGAGCCACGGTCTCTAAGACACGACAACTGGTTGTTCCCACCGCTATTATTCGACGCTTTTCTCTCTTAGCTTGTAAAATTATTTTTAATGATTTAGAGGAAATGAAATAGTCTTCATAATGCATCTGATGTTTAGTGATGTCCTCATTTTTAACGCCAACAAAGGTTCCTAGGCCGACATGTAAAGTTAATGACACAATAATTATGCCTCGAGATTCTAACTGATTTAGAAGTCTTTTAGTAAAATGTAATCCAGCGGTTGGAGCAGCGACTGACCCCTTTCTCCTGGCATTAGCATAAACCGTTTGATAGCGTTTTTCATCTTTTTTTTTCTCATCAGGCTGAATATATGGGGGCAAAGGTGTCTGCCCAATCCTATCGACTACTTGCCAAAATCTACTTGCTGTTAAATTAAATCTTACCAGCCAAGTGCCGTCACCTTGATCTTTAATAAGATGAGCGGTTAATTCTGTGCTTAAAATAACTTCTGAACCCAACCTAGCCCTGCCCTTAATCAAACACTCCCATTCTCCAGGTCTTTTTTCTTGATGTAAAAAAACTTCAATCTGGCCACCACTATCTTTTTTGAATCCTTTTAAACGGGCTTTAAAAACTTGAGAATTATTAATTACTAAGACATCACCTGCGGATAGGAACTCACCAATTTGATCAAAACGGCTATGAACTATTTCACCACTTTTTCGATCTAATTTTAAAAGACCCGCTTGATCACGGGGATTATGAGGTTTTTGAGCAATTAGTGCTAATGGTAGTTGATAGTCAAAATCCCTTAGCTTGACCATAATTTTATATTAAACGATCTAAATCAAATTTACGACCTAAGTGTTGATATCCAAGAGCTGTTACTAGCCTGCCTCGGGGTGAACGGTTAATAAAACCTAATTGCAATAAATAGGGCTCATATACATTTTCTAGGGTGTCCATCTCTTCTCCGCTAGCAGCGGCTAAAGTGTTCAATCCGACTGGACCACCGTCAAATTTATCTATAATTGTTTCTAATATCTTACGGTCAATTATATCTAAACCAAGTTGATCTATTCCTAATAAAGCGAACGCCTGATCTAATGAATCAGCATTAATTAAACCATCACTCTTTACCTGACAATAATCTCTAACCCTCTTAAGTAATCGGTTAGCAATCCTTGGAGTCCGTCTAGAACGGGTAGCAATAATATTAGCCATTTCAGATATTAAAGATATTTTTAAAATTTTAGCGCTACGCATTATAATTTGCTCCATTTCTTGTTCTTCATAAAATTCTAAATGATACGACAAGCCAAAACGATCACGCAACGGGGCGGATAATAGGCTAGCTAAGGTAGTAGCACCAATAATGGTAAAATGAGGCAAATCTAACCTTAAAGTTCTAGCACTTGGGCCTTTACCAATAATAATATCTAAGGCGTAATCTTCCATAGCTGGATATAATATTTCCTCAACTGCTTTAGGTAAGCGATGAATTTCATCTATAAATAAAATATCACCCTCTTCTAGATTACTTAAAATAGCAGCTAAATCACCACTTTTTTCAATTGCTGGACCAGAGGTCATCCTAATATTGGCTTTAAGTTCATTGGCAATAACATGCGCTAAAGTGGTCTTACCTAAACCTGGGGCTCCATATAATAGGACGTGGTCTAAAGAGTCTCGTCGCTGTTGAGAAGCTAATATAGCAATATTTAAATTAGCTTTAATACGCTCTTGACCAACATACTCTAAAAGAGTCTTTGGCCTTAAAGACAAATCCAAATCTTTTTCTTCAATTGTTTCTTGCGGATTAAGCAAATTTTCTTCAGGCAACATAAATGTATTATAACTTATCCCAAGTTTCTCGTCCATCACCTTCTAAATCAAAACTCGAGCCTAAAAATCGTGGTTTGACTCGTAAATTAACATCTAACCAAGCTTTAATATTAGCTAGTTTTTCCCTATTTTTCATATTTTTAATATTCATATAAAAATTCCTATCAGCACGACACCCCCAAGCGTCAACACCTAACTTTTTAGCGATAAATAGAGAACGGGCTAAATGGAAATCCTGAGTAACTATGAGTAAAGAATCTGCCTTAAAAACATTACGTGCCCGATACATACTATTATAAGTATTAAAGCCCGCATGATCTAAAAAAATATCATTAGCCGGGATATCCTTTCCTATTAAATAATCTTTAGCCGTATTAACTTCATCATAATTTGGTCCACCATGATCACCACTAACAATAATCTTCCGGACCAACCCAGCCTGATATAACTCAACCGCCGTATCAAGACGATCAGCAAAAACTGGACTAGGCACATTACCACTATATACGGCTGCCCCGAGAACTAAAGCTGCTGGCCTTTCATTTCTAATATCAGCTAAACAGTCATCTACAATAAAGCGGTCATAAGCAGAGACTCTTAAGCCAATAAGCCAAAAAATCCAAAAACCAAAAACTATTAAATATATTGACCATCTAAAATATGAATTACGATTAAATTTAGCCATATTTTAAGGATTTACTTGCCTAAACTCACAAATCTTATTAAAATCACAAAAATTACACATAATTGACGGTTTGGCGACAAAATTATGAGCCTTTATTGCCTTAATTTGTGTAACAATAGTGTCTCGTAACTTTTCTTTTTCTTTTTCTGTCGCTAAAAAAGATACTGATGACGCATCTTCAACATAATAGTATTTTAAAGATAATACTTTTAAATGCAGAACATCTTCTAAGAATAACTGGTAAAGAATTAATTGTCGCTTTTCTTTCCAATTTATATCTTTTTTATTTTTAGGATTACCTGTCTTATAATCAATAATCTCGACCCCACCAACTAGCTCGTCAACCCGATCAATAGTTCCTTTAATAGTTTCACCAGCAATTTTAAAAGAAAAGTTTTTTTCTAAAAATAAAGGCTTAGGCAAAGCATCTTGATTTAAAATAAATAATTCAAAGAATTTTTTTATTGCTACTTGGGCTTTTTGCCAATATTCTTCACGTTGCTCACTATTTTCATAACCATCATTTTGCCAACGCTGATGAAGAATTTTATTCAGTTGTTTTAAATTAAATAATTTTTTATCTACATCCTCTTCAAACAAAGTGCCCTGAGAACTACTTGCCAAGGGTTTAAGAAAATCATAAAAAACAGAATGCATCACCCGGCCAAAAACTAAACTCGCCTTATCAAAAGGAGCAGGGATTTTTAAAATAAAGGCATATTTATACTGTAGTGGGCAAGTTTCATAAGCTGCTAATTGAGAAAAAGAGAATTTACTAGGCAAATTCTCTACAACTAATTTTTCTTGTAAAAAATCAGCTCCTTGATCTTGCAAATCCCTTAAAAGTTCATTATTCAGAATCCCCAAATCATGATATTCAGGTTTTAGTCCTGTTTCTTCAATAAATTGTGAAGCCTTTTTTTCCTTCACTCCTCCATAATCTTTAGCACAGGTGATATAGAGCTCTCTCTTAGCTCTAGTTAACGCTACGTAAAATAAACGGCGCTCTTCCTCGATATGAGCATCTTTAGAATTAACTAATATTTCTTTAACTAAGCTCTCAGGAATCGGTATTTTATCACTCCGATTAATAGTCGGAAATTTCTTGTCAGCTAAATTAACTAAAAAGACATATGGAAATTCTAAGCCTTTAGCAGCATGGACAGTCATTATTTTTACAGCCTCATCATCTTCATAGTCTAGTTTCAAAGAGCCAGTATCACCAGCCTCTAATTCCAGATCTATCGCTTTCAAAAAGTCTGGCAAGCGCAAATCAGGAGCACCAGCCTCTAATTTTTTAATCTTTTGATAGAATTGATTAAGATAGGAAAATATATCTTGATCTCGATCAATATCTAAACCTTTTAGGATACCAGATTCTTCAACAAAATTAAAAAATAATCGACTAACTAAAGTTGAAGGCACTAAAGCAGAATGTGTCTCAATTAATTTAAGTAGATGTTCAATGGGTTGCTTAGACTCTTCACTTAAATCAGGCACCAAACGAGACTGACCCAAACTTTCATATAGAGACCAAGCTTTACGCCGAGCAAAACGATTTAAGGCGATAATATCAGATTGAGGAATCCTAAAAGGAGAAATGTTCAAGACTCTAAATAATGCTGATGATTCATGATAATCATTGAGTAGACGTAAATAGGCTAAACAATCTAAAATAATTGTTTTATAATATAAGCCTCTTAAAGAAATAAACTGATTAGGAACACCCCTCCTGGTTAACTCCTTAACATATTTTTCAGCTGTACTATTAGAACGAGCTAAAATAGCAAAATTAGACCAAAGAACACCTTCATCTTTTTTCTCCTCTCGCTTATATATCTCAATAATCTTTTCAGCAACAAAAGCAATTTCATCTTCTTCGCGAGCTAAACTAATAAAACGGGGAGGATAAGTATCCTGATTTAGGTTCCCTCTAGAAATTAACTTTTTACTTATAGACAATTTTTCCTCAAGTCGATTAGGATTATTATGAGCAATAAATCGATAAGCCAAATCCAAAATATTTTGACTGGAGCGATAATTCTCTGTCAACACAAGCTCAATAGCCTTAGGAAAATCCTCTTTAAATTGCATGATATTGGCTAATGATGCTCCTCTAAACCGATAAATAGCTTGATCGTCATCACCAACTACCATTAAATTATTGTTCGGAGCAGCAAGAACTTTGACCAACTCATATTGAGCCCAATTAGTATCTTGAAACTCATCAACCATCACATAAATAAATTTATCACGATACTGTTTTAGTAACCGTGGACGTTGCTTAAATAACTTTAGTGTATAAGTGATTAAGTCGCCAAAATCTAATAAACTATTTTCTAAAAGTAAACTATTATAAGTCTGATATGCTCCTGCTAATTCCAACAACCTATCCTTTTCAGTCATGCCTTCATGCTCTTGAACATCTGCCTCATCAAACTCCATTTCATTAACTGTCTTTAGATACTCTATTGGATCAATATTTTCATCTTTTAGCTTAGAAAAATGCTTTAAAATCTCTGAGATAAACTTAGTGGGATTACCCAATGGTTGGTAATATTTCAAATTAAAAAGACTTAAATTATTTTTTAATAAAATCCATTGTTCAGTAGAGTTTAAAATTTTAAAATCAGCCGGCAAGCCAATATCTAAAGAATGCTCTCTTAATATCCTCTCACAAAAAGCATGAAAAGTATTAATCCATAAATCTAGATAGCCATAAGGCAGTAATTTATCTGCCCTTTCTTCCATTTCAGCCGCTGCTTTTTCAGTAAAAGTCAATAATAATATCCGATCACTATCTAATTTTTCTGTTTCTAAAATCTCTACTAAGCGCCTAACTAAAACCATTGTTTTACCAGTACCAGCTCCTGCCACTAATAAAAGAGGCCCTTGACGATGATTTACGGCTTGATTTTGGACACTATTTAAATTAACTAATTTTCCTAACATATTAAGTTAATTTCAATATATTAAATATATCTTTTTCAGCTACTTTATCTATTGGCCCAATCAAGGCTAAATTTAAATTATTTTCCTTCATGATTTTTTTAGCTACTCTCTGGACATCTTCTAAACTAACTGCCCTTAATATTTTTTCTAAGTCGGCAGGATTTAATAGCTCTTGGCGTAAAATTACTTGACGACCATACCAACTAGCCAATTCATCACTGGTTTCAAGCTGCATTAATAAGCGGCCAGACAAAATATCTTTTGCTTTATCTAATTCTGCTTGGCTAATGCCTTCATCTTTTATTTTTTGATATTCATTAACTATTATTTGCACCGCTGACTTTACCTTATTCTTTGGCACTCCTGCCTGAGTGCTGAGATAACCAGTGTCAGAATGACTTTCAACTCCAGTTCTGACGTAATAGGCTAGACCTGAGCGCTCCCTTAAAGAAATAAATAAACGAGAACTCATTGACCCGCCTAAAATAACAGCTAAAAGCTTTAAAGCCATTTCTTGAGGATGCCCCACTGGAAAAGTTCTTAAAGCTAAAGATAAATTTACTTGATCAATTTTTTTAAAAATTATTTTAATAGCTGGCTTTTTCTGCGCCTCTATGACTCTTAATTTATCTTTCCATTTATTAGGCTGAAAAACTGAAAAATATTTATTTGCTAATTTTATATCAGCCGAAGATACTGCCCCACTCAAAATGAGAGTCATGCTCTTTGCGCCATACTGGCGTTGATAATATTTAATAAAATCATCCCGTTTAAATGACTTAATTGTTTCTTTAGTGCCAATAGTGTCCCAACCAGCAGGAGTATTACCATAAAGACAGGATTCTAGCACATCTTCAATATGCATTAAAGGATTATCTTCATACATATTCAGCTCTTCAATAATCACCCCCTTCTCCCGCTCAATTTCTTCTGCTTCAAACTTAGAAGCGCTCAACATATCAGCCAATATTTCTAAAGCTGATTCTAGTTTACCAGCTAATACTTTTACATAATAGCCAGTATACTCTTTCGATGTAAAAGCATTGAACTCTCCTCCTAAAGCATCAAGCGCCGAAGAAATATCTAAAGTGTTTGGTCTTTTTTTAGTACCTTTAAAAAACATGTGTTCAAGAAAATGAGACAAACCACTTTCTGAACAAGTTTCATACTTAGAACCTGTTTTAATCATTAATAGAGCAGTTACTATTCTTGTCTCTTTCATCGGCAATAATATTAACGGCAAGCTATTATCTAAAAATTCTTTATTATATTTAATCATAATTTTATATATTTATATGTGGGATGATTAAATTAATTCTGTGTAAAATAGTTATCACAACGAAACGTATTCACTCTTAATTGTTGGCTTATTTGCCATAATTTACTTAATTTTCTTATACCAGTAGGGGATTTCTCGTGTAATTTATTCATACACGAGAATTATCCCCGAAAACGTCCAAATTTACTATTACATTAGCTAATATTTTAAATATCTTTACACATAATTAATTTAATCATCCCTTATATGTTAAATTTAACACATCTCTGTTATAATTAAAAGTATAAGTAAATCAACCTAATAAAAGACTATAATTTTAAAAAGTATGGCCTATAAAATTAAAGATCTTTCTAAGCATCTTGAACACGGAAACGTTTATAAAATCAAACGAATACGAGACATGGCTGAAGGAGAAAGACCAAGAGAAAAAATGATTAAACAGGGCGTAGGTGCCTTAAATTTAGCTGAACTTCTAGCAATAGTTTTAGGAGTAGGAACTAAAAAGGAAGAAGTCTACTCAATGGCCTCAAGATTATTAAGAGAATATGGCGAAAAGGCTATTACTGTTCAAAAGGATCCCAAAATTATTATGCGTGATTTAGATATACCTGAAACTAAAGCTTGCCAGATTATCGCTTGTTTTGAATTAGGAAGAAGATTATTCCATAAAAAACCAGGTGGACTCATTAGCATCCGCAATGCAAATCAAGCTTTTAACCATCTTCAAGAAATGGCTAATCTAAAAAAAGAACAATTTAGAGGCCTTTATTTAAACAGTCGCTATCAATTAATTCACGATGAAGTTATCTCCATCGGTGGTATTGATGCATCTTTAGTTTCTGTAAGAGAAGTCTTTCGCCCTGCCCTAGAATATGGTGCTAGCGCCATTATTTTAGCCCACAACCACCCTTCAGGCATAGTAAAAGCAAGTAGAGAAGATGTTGAAATAACTGATAGTTTAATTAATGCTGGGAAAATTTTAGAAATAGAAATTTTAGACCACTTAATTTTGGCTAAAAATAAATACCTTTCTATTATTTAATATGGACAAGATAAAAAACTATCAACTTCAAGTACAAAACCTTAAATTGCTCAGAGATGCGGGCAGCGTACGTTTTCATGTCGATAATAATGACTATTTTGCAACCATTGCAACAGTTCTGAAACTATTAGAAAAAAACCTTAGTGAAGCCATTAAGAATATACCTAAAGCTGAAAAAAGACTTATAAAAAAAACTTTTAAAAATTTAGAAACAGATTTAATGATTCTCCAAAATAATTATCAAATAAAAATTATCCAAAATAAAGGTAAAACTGAGGCTAAGGGCAAACTTAGGAGCCAATGATCAAACAATGTTAAGATAAAAAAACAAATAAATATGCCTAGAAGTCGATTAGATCGGCTTTTTTGATAGGCAAAAATATAAAATAGAAGAAAAGAGGAGAATAAAATAATTCCGCCTTCAGTCAATAATAGAAGCCAATAATTATGAGCTGGTTGATAATTCCAGATTGCTTTCTCCTGATCATTTTGTCTATCAGTTTGATATAAATCGAGAGTAGAATTAGCTAAACCACTACCTAAGATTGGTTTCTCTTTAAAACTTTCCCAAGCTAATTTATTATATACAGCTCTTTCATTAATTGAAATTGTCTCTAGGCGATTACTCCTTTCAAAGCGGCTAAAAACAAGCTCATGATATCTAAATGAAAAACTAATAATAATTAATAATGAGACTAAAGCTAATATTATAATTCTTCGTAATTTCTGCCTATTCTCAAGCAAAAAAAATAACATTCCTAGAAAGAACGCTAAAATAGAAGCTCTTGAAAAAGAAGCTAATAAAGCGAGATTAAATATAGAATAAGAAAAGATTGCAAACAAACGCCAATATTTATTATCACGTCGAGCATATAGATAAGCTGACACAATAGCTGCAATAGACATCAATCCACCAAACACATTAGGATGATCAAGTGAGCCATAAGCTCTTAAATAGCGCCCCGAAGCAGTCTCAATTACAGAAACACCAGCTTGTGACACATCATGGAAGGACATACCTAAAAAAGTGCTAGCAAAAGACTTTTGGCCTAAAAATTGAAAGATACCTATTCCTGCTTGAATTAATAAAGATATAAGTAGGGCTAGCAAAATATAAAGCTGGCACTTTTTCTTTAATTTATGGAAACTAGTAAGAGTAATCAAAAATAATAGAATCCAAAAATAATGATACCAAGATAAGATAGGATCTAAAGCCAAAAAGAATATCATCACCATGCTTATCAGAAATAAACTAAAGCTAATCGTTAATATTTTTGGTAAAATAATTCTTTTTAAAGATCTAATATTTAAAATTAAATGAATGATCAATAAAGAAAAACAAATAGGCATGACTAGAAATAAAGAAATTTCCCAGTAATTACTAAGTGCTGGCCTTAAAATTAATTTAGTCTGCCAAGGCAAAACAAAAGCTAGAGCTAACCATAAGACTAAATTCAAAATAAATAAATAATTTTTATTCGTTAAAATATTTTTTAAGTCGTTCTTCATAGCGTAGTCTAAATTCTTCACGTCTATCAACTAAATATAGTTTTATGATACCATCACGGATAATCACTCGTGAGTCTATGTTCACTTTTTCTTTTAATTTTTTTGGCATAATCTTCCACTGAAATGATTGACTCCAATATTCTATTAAATTAAAAAAATGATGAGTCAAATTATTATTTAAAACTCTGGCCGGCCAAGATAAAACTAACTCTCGATAAGCTTTATTATTTAAAATAAAATCGCCATTAGGCAAATATTTTTTTAACCAACTATTAGCTAGCATTAAATGCTGATGATAGAAACCACGGTCATAAAGAGGGTATAAGCCAGCTAACCAAAATTGAAAATAATAATCATTTGGACCATTAGTTAAGGGCTCCAAATCTAGATGATCTTCATCAACATAAAAGCTTAAACAAATCTTATCCCGCTTATTACCTGGTTTTGGTCTTTGTCTTAATATCTTCATCATTCCAGCGCAGAATAAGCGGGTAAGCCACATACTATTTTTCTTAGCAATAATAAATATGTCTATATCGCTCGCATCACGTAAATTATGGCGACCTATCAGGTTACTTAAAGCCACAAATCTAACCATTGGTATTAACTTGAAAATTCTCACTGCTTTTAGGGCAATCCTTATTTTCCGATTAGTAAAATGATAACGTTCTTGCCGCATACGTAGCAAATCTTCTCTACCAGGCAGAAAATAAAAACCATTTTTACGAACTAAAAATCCTTTATTAAATAAATACTGACTAGCTGACTCGACTTCTGTAAAACTTGTTTTTAGATCTAGATAACGCCATATTTCGTAGTTAGTAAGTGGGTGCGAGAATAAATCAAAAAAAATTATTGTTTTAATTATAGCTGCCTGAAGTTCAGATAGTTTGGATAAATTATAACTCATAGCTTATTTAGGTCTTTCTATCTTTAATGGCTCCACTTTGCTGCTTCCGCCAGTAATTTTAATAACATCTTTATCAATTTTTTTAAATTCAGAATAAGCAGCATTATAGTGATTAACACTAGTCGATAGACTAATTCCTAGTTTTCTTAAAAAATCATCATAACTCAACATATGTCTACCTAATTTCTCAATATTCTTTTTAATTTCTTTAGCGCTTTCTTCAATTTGCATTGCTTTAAGCCCTTGAAGAACTGTTTGTAAATAGGCTAAAAATGAAGTAGGCGAAACAATAATAACTTTTTTATCTCTAAAAGCATACTCGATTAAATCACGCGTATTTACCTTTACACTCCCCACAGTGTTAACTAATAGGTCATAATATATTGCCTCTGAAGGAATGAACATAAAAGCAAACTCTAAAGTCCCTCTTTCTGGCAAAACATACTTAGCTGTTTCATCAATCCTATTTTTTAAATCTTGCTTAAATTGAGCCTCTATTTTTTTTCGTGCTTCAGGCTCATTAGTATTCAGTAGCCTTTCATAATTCTCTAAAGAAAATTTGGCATCTATAGGGATGATCTTATCTTTTACAAAAACTACCGCATCCACAATTAATTCTTTTCCTGTCTTATTATTCTTCCCTAAAGGATATTGTAATTGATATGATTTTGGTGGTAGAACGTTTTTTAAAGTTTCTTCTAAATAATATTCACCCAGGACTCCACGTTGTTTAGGGTTCTTTAAGATATCCTGTAAATTCTGTAATTGTGAAGAGAAGTTAACTACCTGTTTATTAGTTTCATCCAACTTAGCTAATTTTTCAGTTACATCAGCAATCAGTTTAGCTGATTGATTACTGATGCCTTGAATGACTTTAGTCGTTTGAACAAATTGTCCTTGATTAGCTAAATGGGTCTCACTTAATTTTTTATCTAATTCATGGCGCAAATCAATATTTTGGGCTGACAATTGAGATAATTTTTCAGACTGCTGAGCTAATTTTTCTAGCATCACTAATGATTGCTTGTCAGCTAAAGGACTTTTCTTCTTTAATTGCAAAATAATAACTAAGGCTAAGCCTAATAAAACTAAAACTAATAAAATTACAAAAATAATTGTATCCATATATTTAATTATATAATAATTATTTGCTTTTTGATAGTCTTGACTAAAAAAATAGCCGCAAAAAAGCGGCGTATTTTTATTTATTTTTCCTAACTTTAAACCCAAGTTACGCTAGCCACCCCATCATCATTATTTTTAAACCTCATGATTCTGACCCCTTGTGTATCTCTGCCCGAAATACTTATCTTATTAAACGGTGTACGAATGACTTGTCCATATTCAGAAATAATAATTAAATCTCGAGCCTCCATCGCCTCAGCATTCACTAAGAAGGCACTAATTATTTCTCCAGTCTTATTAGTTACTTTAGCTGTTTTAATGCCACTGCCACCACGACCCTGAACTTTATATAAAGAAAATCCAGTTCGCTTCCCATAACCCTTAGCCATAATTGTTAAAATCTGATAATCTCGTTTCTTTTCCTTATCTGTTTTGGCGACTCCCATACCAACTACAATGTCATCTTTCCGCAATCTGATACCATTAACACCACTAGCATTACGGCCCATCTCTCTAACATCTGTTTCCTTAAACCTAATGGTCTGGCCTTTTGAGGTAATTAATTGAATATGATCAGAATCAGAGCTAGGCTTGGCCCAAATTAAACGGTCCCCATCACGAATTTTAATCGCAATTAAACCACTACGCCGAACATTAGTAAAAGCTGATAAAGCAACCTTCTTAACTAGGCCTTTCTCAGTGGCAAAAAATAAATATTTACTACCAAAAATCTTATCAAGAGGTAGAACTGAAGTAACTTGTTCTTCACCAGTAAGTTGTAAAAAATTTACAATCGAGTTCCCTTTAGAAATTCGCGAAGCTTGAGGAATCTCATGAGCTTTTAATTGGAAAACTCTACCTTTGGTTGTGAAAAAAAGAATATCACTATGCGTAAAGGTGGTAAACATGAATTCCACTGTATCCTCTTCTTTGGTAGAAAGACCAATAACCCCTTTACCACCTCTAGCTTGAACTTTAAAAGTATCAGGCTCTAACCGTTTAATATAACCATCCCGAGTCATCATGACCATTGTCTCTTCATTAGGAATTAGATCTTCAAGACTAAAATCTTTAACCCCATGAGCTATAACCTTGGTTCTTCTAGGATTATCAAATTTTTCCACTAAGAACTTAGACTCTTCTTTAATGATCCCTCTAATTCTAGTGTTTGATTTTAAAATTGCCTCTAACTCTTTAATCAACTTCTGTTTTTCCTCCCATTCTTGCTTAATCTTTAAAGTCTCTAAATTAGCCAAGCTCTGAAGACGCATTTCTAAAATAGCCACTGCTTGTTTCTCAGATAATTTAAATTTATTTATCAAGCTCTCTCTAGCAACTTCTTTATCTTTAGAGGCTTTAATCACTTTAATAACCTCATCAATATTTTTTAATGCGATAAGCAAGCCCTCTAAAATGTGAGATCTATCTTTAGCTTTATCTAATTCAAATTGGGTTCGCCGACGGATAACATTCTCTCGATGTTTAATATATTCTTCCAGCACCATTTTTAAAGTTAACACCTTAGGTTGAATACCATCTATAAGAGCCAACATGTTAACATGAAATGTGGTTTGCAAAGTTGTGTGTTTATAAAGAGCATTTAAAATCTTTTTTGGATAAGAATCTCTTTTAAGCTCAGCTACAATGCGCACACCATCCTTATCTGATTCATCTCGTAAAGCCTTAATGCCATCTAGTTTTTTATCTTTAACTAAATCAGCAATCTTAATGACTAAATCTGCTTTATTAACCTGATACGGAATCTCACTAATAATAATTTGAAATGAGCCTCCTTTTTGCTCCTCTATTTCCGCTTTCCCGCGTAAAACAATTCCCCCTCTACCAGTAGCATACGCCGTAAGAATATCTTTTTCATTATATATTATTCCACCAGTAGGGAAATCTGGTCCTTTAATAAATTTACTTAAATCTTCAATGGTCGCGTCTGGGTTATCTAAAAGGTGATCAACAGCTTGAATAAGTTCACCTAAATTATGTGGCGGGACATTAGTAGACATTCCCACGGCAATACCCATTGCTCCATTTAAAAGCAGGGTGGGTAATTTGGCTGGTAGAATTCTTGGCTCTTTATGAGAGCCATCATAGTTAGGGATAAAATCAACCGTGTCTTTGTCAATATCAAATAGTAGCTCTTCAGCGATTCCAGCTAACTTAGCTTCCGTATAACGCATAGCCGCTGCCCTATCTCCATCCATAGAGCCAAAATTACCTTGACCACGAACAAGTGGATAGCGCAAAGAAAAGTCTTGGGCCATTCTAACCATTGAATTATAAACAGCACTGTCACCATGAGGATGATATTTACCTAGAACTTCACCAACAACTGTAGCTGATTTACGAAATTTAGCATTTGCCCTTAGACCAATACTCCACATAGCATATAGAATACGGCGATGAACTGGCTTTAAGCCATCGCGAACATCTGGTAAGGCTCTAGAAACTATAACACTCATAGCATACTCTAAATAAGATCGACTCATTTCATCCTCTAAAGGTTGATCTTGCACTACCCCATATTCTGTTTGCGTTTGGCCATCTAAGAGAACTCTAGCTCCTGGCTTAGGCTCACCTTCATTTTGATTTTGTTTTTTTGACATATTAATAAGTAATTTGCGTTAAGTCTTCACAGCCTGGAGGAATAATACAATCAGCTGCTGTCTCTGCCCCTAATTTAGGCATGCAATTAATATACTCAGGACAATGTTTTTGATCATTTTTTAGTAGTCTAATCTTCAAGTCAGCAATTAATTGTTCTCCTGTATCCATTATTCCTTTTTCTGTTTCTACTGTTAAGTCTTCATCTACTTTATCCAAAGAAAGTTTTGCTTCAGGTTCTAAATGGTCTATCCCTATATCTTCCGTTAAATGATCTTGTGAGGATAAATCCATAGCATCTTTTAAGTCAGCTGTAAAAGATTTAATGATTGAAGGTTTCTTATTATCAATCTCAGAACTCCTGATAAAAGAAGACCTCATGTTTGCTGCCCATAAAACCAAAATGATAATAGAAAAAATAATAACCCCAATAGTTAAATAACGACGTTTTTTTAAATCTTCTTCTCTATCATTTTTCTCATAATCATTCATACCTTTAACTACTCCCTAATACCATCCAAATTGACATCGTAAAGAATACTTTCAGCTACTAAACGGTAATCTATTATTTCCTCATCTTGAAACCAAAGAGAAATTTCCCTTTTTGCTTCATTTGGCTCATCAGAACAATGCACTAAATTACGAACAGCCCTAGCATCATAATTGGCTAATTCATAAGAATCTAGAGTCAAGTCGCCACGGATTGTGCCCACATCAGAACTAGTTGGCTCAGTACCGCCAACTAATTTTTTTACAATACCAATAGCTTTATTGCCCTCCCAGATCATCTGAACCACTGGGCCACAAGACATAAATTTCACTAAGCCTCTAATAATATCTTTACCATATTCAATCGCTGTCTTATCAACTGGTAGCCCCATATCAAGACGGTTCTTAATAGTAATCTCACCTTTTTTTTGAAACCAAACATCATCTTTATTATAATGCTCCCAAAGAATCTTTTCATCCGCCATTACAAACTTCATTGCCACTAACTTCAATCCAGTGGCCTCAAACCGTTTGATCGTCTCGCCAATTAAACTACGTTGGATAGCGTCTGGCTTTAAAATTACAAAAGTCCTTTCTTTTTTTAAATTAATCATACAATTGTTTATTTTATTTTATCCTATTTTTTATATTATTTTTTAAAATTTTCCTGTTTAAAATTTTAAAACCAATAATTCCATATCATCACTAGGTAGATCCTTTTTACTAATTTTAAGTTTATCTTCATAAATAGGGGTTATCCCCATTTCTTTAATAAACTTATCTAAACCATCAATATCTATCTTTAAATCATCTGTCTTATAATGCATTGGAATAACTATTCGTGGCTCAATTTGTGAAACAACCTCTACCGCCTGTTTAGCGTTTATAGTATAAGTGCCGCCAACCGGTATAAGTAAAATATCAGTACTAGCTAGTTTTTCTAAATGAGAGCTATCTAAAATATGGCCTAAATCACCTAAATGAACAATGGAGATGTTATCTATTTCGAAACGATAAATAATGTTTGAGCCTCTATCAGCCCCCTCATTCTCATCGTGAAAAGAATGGATACCTTCAATTAGAACATTTTTTACATCATACTCACCAGCACAATTTATTATAAACGGGTTACCCCGCAAGGCAGAAACATTGTTGTGATCACCATGACCATGAGATGAAGTAACAATGTCAGCTTCGCAAGTTGCTAATTTTAAACCATAGTCCTTACCATATGGATCAGTAATTACTGTTATGCCATCAGGTCCAATCTTATCTTGTAATTTAAAGCAGGAATGACCCAGCCAAGTAATAATCATAATATTTAAAATCTTTAATAATTCAAAATCATGGAAAGATAAAGAGAAGCCAAAAAATATAACAATTAAAAATAGGCTTCCCAACCTTATTATTATATCAAAGACTTGGTCAAGGGTCAATTTAACTAATATCTAAGTTAACTAATGTTTAAGACATCAGCATCTCCTTATGCTTACTAGCTTCTAGGTTTAATTGACAAAAATGGTTGGTAAATTAATCATTATATTTGAACCAATTA
>CAYURA010000007.1:0-32862 GCA_964446775.1 uncultured Gammaproteobacteria bacterium
CTAAATAAAGATTGGCTTCTTTTTATAAATTCTTGTGGTAGTGGCTCTTTGAAAGACGGCTCTTGTGATGAAGTTAAAAAAATAGTTGAGTTAAGTTTAAAGTTGAATTAATTATTTTTTTCTCTTTTATATAATAAGGTATTTATTTTAACAAATAAAAAATAAATTATATGAACAGTTTATCAGAGGTTGAGAAAAGGGTAATAATTGATGAAGGGACAGAGAAGCCCTTTTCAGGTGAATATGTAGATACTAGTGGGGATGGCTTATATATCTGCCGTCAGTGTGAAGCTCCGCTATATAATTCAACTGCTAAATTTGTGTCTGATTGTGGTTGGCCTAGTTTTGATCAAGAAATTGAGGGAGCGGTCAGTAAAAACTTAGATGCTGATGGTTATCGCACTGAAATAACTTGCGCTCGTTGTGGCGGGCATTTAGGCCACATTTTTACTGGTGAGCAATTAACTGACAAGAATACTCGTCACTGTGTTAATTCTATTTCAATGAAATTTATTCCTCTAAAATAATTTTATGACAAAAAAAATAGTGTTAGCTGGGGGGTGTTTTTGGGGGCTTGAAGAGTTAATTAGAACTCAGCCCGGAGTTATCAAAACTAGAGTTGGTTATACTGGTGGTGAAAATGAAAATCCTAGCTATGAGAATCATCCTGGACACGCTGAGGCAGTAGAGATTGAATATGACTCCTTTAAAACTTCATATCAAGCTATTTTAGATTTCTTTTTTAGGATTCATAATCCTAGTACTCTAAATAGACAAGGAAATGATATTGGTAACTCCTATCGTTCAGCTATTTTTTATGGGAATGATGAAGAAAAAATAGAGGCAGAAAAATTCATTGAAATTGTTAATGAGTCAAAGCGTTGGGAGGGTCCGGTTGTGACTAGTCTAGAGCCATTAAGCACTTTCTATCCAGCTGAAGATCATCATCAAAAATATTTACAAAAAAATCCCGGCGGCTATACTTGCCATGCTCTTTACTTTGATAGCTTCATGAAGTAAAACAAGTTCTAATAACTCATAATTTTAATATTTTGCATTATTTTTTAGCGTTTGCTCGTTGTTATTTTAAGCGTTCGCTTTTTTGACTTTCGCTTTAATTTATGGGATTATATAGGAAAGATTAGTCTAGAGTATTAGATTGATATATTTACCTAATAATAAATTAAGGCCTTAGATTAATAGCCATTTAGCTGTCAGGCTATCTAAAAAATATGAATAATGACAAAAAATATGTTAAGGAAATAACTAATATTGAGGATGACTTTGCTAAGTGGTATACCGATATTGTTCTTAAGGCTGGTTTGGCTGATTATGTCGATATTAAAGGCTTTATGGCAATTAAGCCTTATGGTTTTGCTATTTGGGAAAATATTCAAAAATATGCCAATGAGGCATTTAAAAAAGTTGGAGTGAAAAACCTATATCTACCATTGCTTATTCCTGAAGATTTACTAAATAAAGAAAAAGCTCATATTGCAGGATTTGCACCTGAGGTAGCCTGGGTGACTCATGGCGGCGATCAAAGATTGGAAAATAGATTATGTATTAGACCAACCTCTGAAACATTATTTGCTACTTTGTATGCTAAATGGACAGAGTCATGGCGCGATTTACCGATGATGTATAATCAATGGTGCAGTGTTGTTCGTTGGGAAAAAGAAACAAAACCCTTTCTGCGATCTAGAGAGTTTTTGTGGCAGGAAGGGCATACAGTCCACGAGACTGCTAAAGAGGCACAAGATTTAACTCTAAGCATCTTAGATATCTATAAAAAGCTGATTGAGGAAAAGTTAGCAATACCCGTTCTACAAGGGGAGAAAACTGCTAGTGAAAAGTTTGCTGGGGCTGAGAATACTTATTCAGTAGAAACTTTAATGCATGATGGTAAGGCATTACAAGCGGGCACTAGTCACTATTTTGGACAGAATTTTAGTAAGCCATTTAATATTAAGTTTATCAACAGACATGAGCAAGAAGAGTTTGCTTACCAAACTTCCTGGGGGGTTAGTACTAGATTAATCGGTGCGGTTATTATGGCTCATGGGGATAATCGTGGTCTAAAATTACCACCAGAAATTGCACCAATTCAAGCGATTATTATTCCTATCTCAGTAACTGATGAAGCAGTGATGCTTAAGGTTGAGGAATTAGTTAGTGCTTTAGGGGATGAGTTTAGGGTAGAGATTGATAAAAGAGACAATTATACGCCTGGATACAAGTTCAATGACTGGGAAATGAAAGGCGCTCCAGTTAGAATTGAAATTGGCCCTAAGGATATTTTAGCTAATCAATGTATTTTTGTTGAGCGTGACACTGGCAATAAACAGGTGGTTAAATTTGATGACGTCAAGCTAAAATTAAAAGAAACGCTGACTAATATCCAAGAAAGAATGTTTGCTGATTGTCAAAAAAATATGATTGATAGAACTTTTTCAGTTAGTAGTTTAGCTGAGTTTATTGATACGATTAATAAGAAGCAGGGTTACATTAAAGCCATGTGGTGTGGCAATAGTGAATGTGAAGCAGAGATAAAAGATAAGACCGGGGCCAAGTCTCGTTGTATCCCATTTGAACAGGAGAACATTGCTGATAATTGTGTAGTTTGCGGTAAGAAGGCCAAGCATTTAGTATTTTGGGGAAGACAGTATTAATATCATTCAGTCTATTTATTAAAAGAAAAATAATCTACAATTTGATGTATGTATTTATTTTTCACATCGACTCTAAATATCGTATATCAAGCTATACGTACTTATTTCTAATTGATTAAAGTAGCTGAGCTATATTTTCGTTATAGTAAATTAATAAATTATGATTAATAAACAAAAACTTTTTTCATACTTTGAAAAAATAAACTATAACCTTGAAGATGAGCTCGACAAAACAAAAAAAGAATGTCAGAAATGAAAGGGATTCTTGCCGATTTTCGAGGATTAAATGAAAAAATAATATAACATTTGTTATATTTATGATTAAACTCTTAAAATACTTAAAACCATATACCCTAGAATTAATAGCGCTAATAGCGCTTGTTTTTGCTACAGTGGCCGCTACGCTGGAGCTACCTGGTTATATGGCCGTTATTATCAACGAAGGTATTATCAAAGCCGATAACTCGATAATTTTCTATAACGGTCTCATCATGCTGTTAATTGCTTTAGCTGGTGGTCTTTGTACTATTGGTGTCGGCTATTTATCCTCAAGAATAGCTAGTGCTTTTAGTCGTGACTTGAGAAATAAGCTATTTTCAAAGATTGAAAGCTTTTCTTTAATTGAATTTAATAAATTTTCTACTGCCTCACTTATCACTCGCTCAACTAATGATGTTCAACAAATTCAAACCACCATGGTGATGCTTTTGCGGATGGTCTTACAGGCTCCAATAATGGGTCTCTGGGCAATTTATAAGGCATACCATTTAGCAGCCTCATTATCTTGGATTATTGCCTTAGGAGTCATTGTATTGATTGGTGCCGTATCAGTTATTTTTGCGATTGCTTTACCTAAGTTTAAAGCTTTACAAAAATTAGTTGATAAATTAAATCTAGTTACGCGCCAAAACTTAACCGGGTTACGGGTTATTCGAGCTTTTAATAATGAACAAGTGGAGCAGACAAAATTTGAGGAGGTTAACCTTGAGTTAACGGCTACTAATCTTTTCGTGAATCGTTTAATGGTGGTGATGCAGCCAGCCATGATGTTAATTTTAAATTTGACCTCGGTTCTTATTGTTTGGTTGGGAGCCCAATTGATTAGCAGTGGCTCTTTATCAGTTGGTGACATGATTGCCTTTATGCAATACGCAATGCAGGTAATTATGGCTTTTCTAATGATCTCTATTATGTTTATTATGGTCCCTAGGGCCTCAGTCTCAGCTAGCAGAGTTAATGAAGTTTTGGGGACGGAATTAACAATTAAAGATCCAGAAAAGCCAATCTCATCAAAGGATCATAATGGGGGAGTGGTTGAATTTAAAAACGTCAGCTTTCATTATCCTGGAGCCGATAGTCCGGTTTTAGAAAATATATCTTTCGTTGCCAAGTCGGGAGAAACCACGGCTTTTATTGGCTCTACTGGTTCAGGAAAATCAACTTTAATTAATTTGATCCCGAGATTTTATGATGTTAGTTCTGGTAAAATTTTAATTAATGGGATTGATTTACGTGATTATCGTTTGGAGGATCTATATAATAAAATAGGTTACGTACCTCAGAAAGGGGTTTTGTTTTCCGGTACTGTTGAATCAAATATAAAATATGGGGCGCCAGATGCTTCCGAGGCTGATTTGAAACAAGCTGTTACTACGTCTCAGGCGCTCGAGTTTGTAGAAAACTTAAAAAATACTTATCAGTCGTCGATTGCTCAAGGAGGGGCTAATGTTTCTGGTGGTCAGAAGCAGAGATTAGCGATAGCCCGAGCAATTATCAAGCAGCCAGAAATATTTATCTTTGATGATAGTTTTTCTGCTTTAGATTTTAAAACTGATGCCAATCTTCGTGCTTCGTTAGAGGCAGTGACAAAAAATAAAACAGTGTTGATCGTTGCTCAAAGAGTCTCCACTATTTTATCAGCTGAGCAAATTATTGTACTTGATGCTGGTAAAATTGTTGGTATTGGCAGCCATCAAGAATTATTCAAAAATTGTGATATCTACCGCGAAATTGTTAATTCGCAGTTATCTGAAAGTGATTTAAAAAATCTCCTATGAAAGAAGATAATAACAAGCAAATAGCTAGTGCTCCTATAATTGCTCCTAAGGGACATGGCGGGCCAGGCGGCGGAAAAATGCGCGTTGTTGAAAAACCTAAGAATTTTTCAAAGGCGATGAAACAATTAATTTCTTACTTAAAGGTTTTTTGGTTACCAATAATTTTTGTTTTTATCTTTGCTATTTCTAGCACTATCTTTCTTATTGTCAGCCCTAAATTATTAGGAAACATGACTTCACAGATATATAGTGATTTAATGGCTAATCTACCAATAAATTTCAGTATTCTCAAAAACATAGCGATTAAACTTTTAGCTTTATATGCTTTAAGCTCAGGTTTAGCCTACGCTCAGGGTTGGATTATGACTGGTGTCTCTCAAAAAATAGCTTATCGTTTACGTCGTGATATTTCTGAAAAAATAAATCGCTTGCCGTTAGCCTATTTTGATAAAAGAACTTATGGCGAGGTTTTATCTCGAGTAACTAATGATGTTGATACTGTTAGCCAGACATTAAATCAAAGCTTGTCCCAGATAATTACTTCAATTACCACGCTGTTAGGGATTTTAATCATCATGTTTATTATCTCCTGGGAGATGACACTGGTGGCAGTGACTTTGGTACCACTCAGTTTATTTTTGATCAGTCGGATTGTAAAAAAATCGCAACATTACTTTAAAGCTCAGCAAGACTCCTTGGGAGAAATTAATGGTCACATAGAAGAGATGTATGCTGGTCATAATGTCATGCGGGTGTTTAATGGTGAAAAACGCTCGGTTAAAAAATTTAAGTTGATTAATGCCAAGCTTTATAATAGTGCGTGGAAATCTCAATTTTTGTCAGGCTTAATGATGCCACTAACTACTTTCATTGGTAATTTAGGCTTCATTGGGGTATCCGTTTTAGGTGCTTGGTTAGTTATTCAGGGTCGAATTAGAATTGGTGACATTCAAGCCTTTATTCAATATGTGAATCAATTTAATCGACCAGTTATTCAGATTGCTAATATTGCTAATGTGCTGCAGTTAACTGCTGCAGCCGCTGAACGGGTTTTTGAATTCTTAGCTGAAGGAGAAGAGCCTGATGAGGCTCATAAAAAACAAATTCCTAAAAATATTAAAGGAGAAATAGAGTTTGATCATGTTGTCTTTGCTTATAATCCTGATAAAAATATCATTAAAGATTTCAGTGCTCATATTAAGGCTGGACAAAGAGTGGCCATCGTTGGGCCAACTGGCGCTGGCAAAACAACGATAGTTAATTTATTGATGCGCTTTTATGAAATTAAGCAGGGCACGATTAAAATAGATGGAGTTGATATTCGTGAGTATAAACGCTCTGATTTACGTCATATATTTGCCATGGTATTACAAGATGCTTGGCTTTTTAATGGCACAATTCGTGATAATATTGCTTATGGACAGCCAGAAGCAAGTGATGCTGAAATTACTAAAACAGCTCAGGCAGCTCAACTTGATCACTTCATCCATTCTCTCCCTCAGGCTTATAACTTTACGTTAAATGAGGAGGCGGATAATATTTCTCAAGGAGAAAAGCAATTATTAACTATTGCTCGGGCAATGCTAATTAAGACTCCAATATTAATTCTTGACGAAGCTACCAGTTCAGTTGATACTCGTACGGAAATTTTAATCCAGAAGGCAATGAATAACTTGATGAAAGATAAGACAAGTTTCGTTATTGCTCATCGTCTATCAACAATTCGTGATGCTGATTTAATTTTAGTCATGAAAGATGGGAATATTATCGAACAAGGGACTCATACTGATCTATTAGAGCAGAATAGTTTCTATGCTTCACTATATAACAGCCAATTCATTTTTAATTTAGAGTCATAGCGTTAATTATTCTTACTTTATTTCACTTAGTAATTAGTATCAGCATAAATGAGGCTTTGACCTCATTTTTAGTATATCTATGCATATATATTTTTGATCAATACATCTTCAAGAAAATAAAGGTAAAATAATGAGCCCTTGACGACTTAAATAGTAGATGATAACATATCAATATAGATTGATATAAGATTTAGCTATATGCCAAAAAAGAACTGCTGTAAATTAGAAGATAAAGAGGGGAAAATTAAATTAACCGCCAAGTTTTTAGATCTTATCTCAGAAACAAATCGTTTAAATATTTTACGTATTTTGCGACAAAGGGCTATGTCTGTAGGTGATATCTGGGAATACTTAGACTTGCCCCAAAATCTTGTTTCTCACCATCTTAAAGTATTGAAAGATTTTGGCTTGTTAAACTCTAAGCGAAACGGTAAAAAAGTTATCTATTCTTTAGATCAAGAAGTAATTAAGCGCTATAAATCTCTCTTAATTAAATTTATTTAAATAATAAATATGAAAATCCAAGTATTGGGCTCTAACTGTCCTAACTGTAAAAAAATGTATAGCTCAGTTTGTCGAATCGCTACTGATTTAAAAATTAAAGATGCTATTGAATATATTAACGATCTACAAGTAATGATTAAAATTGGCCTAATGACTACTCCGGCCCTGCTAATTAATAATGAGTTAGTTCTAATCGGTTCTCATCATAGTGATGAAGAGATTTCTAAAGCCTTAACTCAGTCTTTAAAGAAAACTGACGAGGATATCCCTTCAAATCAGGGTTTATCTTGTTCATCTTGTTCAGTAATTTGAATAATAGTACAGAACATATGAAAGGTAAAACAATATTAATATATCTACTCTTGTTTATAGCTATCACCTTTGCTACTTATGTAGTGACAGTAAATTCAGAAACCACTAAAGTAGCGGCTCAGGATAATAAATTAGTTGACATCCAAATAAATGAAACTGCAGATAGGCTAGAAGTATATTATTTTCATCGAACTCAGCGCTGTTCAACTTGCTTAGCGATTGGTCGTTATACTAAAGAAATAATACAAGAAAAATTTAGTGATCAAGCTAGTGAGGGGATGATTGATTTCAGAGAAATAAATATTGATTTAGTTGAAAATGCAGAAATTGTCAGTAAATATCGAGCGACTGGTCAATCTTTATATATCAACGCAGTTAAAGATGGTAAAGATAATATTAATCAGGATATTAAAATTTGGCGCCTGGTAAGAAGTGAAGGCCAATTTAAAGATTACTTAGCTAGTAGAATAAATAGTTTACTTACAGAATAGTTATGGAGATGATTAATTTGTTGATTGATAATTACAATATACCTATCTTAACAGCTTTTTTGCTAGGGATTTTAAGTTCAATTAGTCCATGCACCTTAGCAACTAATATTGGGGCTGTTGCCTACATCAGTAAGGATTTTAAATCAGCAAGTAAAATTGTGCTAAATGGACTGATTTATACTATAGGTAGAGGGCTAAGTTATGCCTTGCTTGGAATTTTAGTATATTTAGGTGTTTCACTTTTTTCAATTTCTAATATTTTTCAAGCTTGGGCCAGTTTATTATTGGGACCTATTTTTATTATTTTAGCTTTGATCATGTTTGGAGTGTTCAAGCTCAGGTTTAATATTAGTGGTGGAAAAATTGAAGTTTTTAAGCAATATTTAAGTCGGCAAGGATACCTGGGAACTTTATTATTAGGAATGATTTTGGCACTGGCTTTTTGTCCATATAGTGGCGTATTATTTTTTGCCGCTTTAATGCCATTAGCGCTACAGTCCAGTGGAGGCTTCTTTTTATTCTTTATGTTTGCACTAGGAACTGGTTTACCAGTTATCATTTTTTCTTTTATTATCGCTTTTAGTGTACGCCGAGTTGGACAAGTTTTTAATGTTCTGCAAAAAATTGAGAAGTCTGGTCGGATTATAGTAGCCTTAATTTTTTTATTAGTTGGTCTATATTATTTACAATTTTTAATAAAATATTTATATAATTTAATTTAAATTTTATGCTTAAAATAAACGCTGCTGAAGTTTATCAATTTACTGATATGGTAGAATATCAAAATGGTTCAGTTGTTAGTCGTGAAATAATTAAACAAGATTCAGGCAATATAACTATTTTTGCCTTTGACGCTGGTCAAGGATTAAGTGAACATAAAGCTCCTTTTGACGCTCTGGTATATATTTTAGACGGACAAGCTGGCATTACAATTGATGGCGATTTGCATTCTGTTAGTAAAGGAGAGATAATTATTTTACCAGCTAATATTGCTCACGCGCTTCAGGCCAAAGAGCAATTTAAAATGGCTTTAATTATGATACGCTAATTTGATTAAGAAATATTCTGATAATCTATGGATATAAAGACAGCTTTCTTTTTAGCCTTAAATTCAATAAAAAGAGGGAATAAAGGGACATTAATCATGACCATCCTTATTATGACTTTGGCTTATGTCAATTTAGTTTTTGTATCGTCAATTTTTGGAGGCATTGTGGAATCTATTAATCAACAGTCAATTGATTATCAATATGCTAATATTGTGATTGAGCCAGCCTTAGATGATCGTTATATTGATAATAAAGAAGCAATGGACTTGATTGATAGTATACCAGGTGTCGTTGGGTCCTCACGCCATTATATTGATAACCCAGTAATTGACTATGATGAGTTTCGTGATGGCAAGGGAGTAAAAAGTGGCCGTTGGGTCCTTAAATCAATTGTGCCTGAGGACGAAAAAAAGGTTACTAATATTTATCAGGCTGTGATTGAGGGTTCATATTTAGATGAAAAAGACACTAATCAAATACTGATTGGTAAAGAGGTGGCTGGTGGCCACGGTGGAGACCTCGACCATTTAAGTTTAGGAGTCTCTGTAGGTGGTAAGATTTATGTTAATTATCGTAACGGCATTAGAAGGCAGTATGAGGTAAAAGGCATATTTAGTACAAAAAGTACGGCCATTGACCAAACCGTATTTGTGACTAAGAAAGAAATGGAGTCAGTGTTGAAAATTAGTAATCAAGCTTCTGAAATATTAGTTAAGACGCAAGACATTGGTAATGAAAATATATATATTGAAGAAATAAGAAGTTTGGGTTTTAAAAATGAAGACATAAAGAAATGGAATGATTTAATGGGTTTTACCTCAGGCGCTAGCAGTAGTTTTAATATGATTAGCATTATTTTAGGTGTGATTGGCACCTTTGTAGCTGGAATTACCATTTTTATTATCATTTTTGTTAGCGTGGTTAATAAAAGAAAGCAAATTGGTATTTTGAAGGCAATTGGCATGACTCGGGGCACTATTGTTCTACATTTTGTTATCCAAGCGTTGTTTTATGCTATTTTAGGTATTATTATTGGTATTTCCATCATCTTATTCGCTATCCGTCCTTATTTTTTATCTAACCCACTTGATTTTCCGGTTGGTTGGGTGTCCCTAAAAGTTACCTTTAATATTATTAGAGTTAGTAATATTAGTTTAATGGTAGCAGCTCTAATTGGTGGCTTTTTTCCTGCTTATCGGGGAGCCAAAGAAAGCATTTTAAAATCAATTTGGGGCTAGTTTCTAATAATTTTGGGCTTATGATTATTGAGGTAAAAAATTTAAAAAAAACCTATCAAGGGCGCGTGCCCACCCATGCTCTTAAAAGCATTAATTTTGGCGTGAAGAAGGGAGAATTTATTGCACTAATGGGCCGCAGCGGCTCTGGTAAGTCCACTCTTTTACACCAATTAGGCCTATTAGACTCTCCTAGTAGCGGTGATATCGTTATTGCTGGTCACAGTGTGATCCCTTTGTCTGAAAAAGAAAAAGCTCGATTTCGTTTAGAGAAATTGGGCTATGTTTTTCAAGCTTATGCGCTTTTACCAGAATTAACTGCCCTAGAATCTGTTTACCTACCATTAATGTTACTGGGCTACAAAAAGAAAGATTATCTTAAAAAAGCCACAGAAATTTTAGATAGAGTTGGTTTAGGTGATAGACTAGAACATTTGCCCAAAGAAATGTCAGGTGGTGAACAACAACGAGTCGCCATTGCTAGGGCTTTAGTTAATGAGCCGTTGATACTTTTTGCTGATGAACCAACTGCAAATTTAGATACTGAGTCATCCGTAGTTATTTTAAAACTATTTAAAGAGCTTAATCAGAAGATTGGGCAAACTATTATTATGGTCACTCATGAACCAGATGATAAGAAATATGTTGATCGAGTGATATACCTAAAAGATGGCGTTATTCAAGATGAGGATGATAAGAAATAGACTATTTTTGCGCTTTGTATTTAAACAGACATTAAGCTGTCTGTTTTTTTGTAGAAAGATCAGTGCGTAAATGTGATATAATTAGACTAAGTAAAAACGTATGAAATATATTAGTAAAACAAGTTATTTAGATTATTTAGTTTGTCCAAAAAATGCTTGGCTAAAATTACATCGGCCGGACTTGGCTGGTATGTTTGACTTATCTGACTTTGATAAATCATTAACTATCAAGGGCAATATAGTTGAGCTCTGGGCACGTGAGTTATTCCCCCAAGGCCATTTGCTTTCAGAGTTCGCTGAGCCCGCCTTGGAAGAGACGAAACGATTAATCAGCATAAATGAATCAGTTATTTTCCAACCTGCTTTTCTCAAAGATGACTTTTTAGTGCGGAATGACATTTTAGAATATGATAAAAAAAATGGTGGCTGGAATCTATACGAAATTAAGGCGATCAATAGCTGGGAGGAAAATGATCAAGAAATTGATTATATTGAAGATCTTAGTTTTCAGTCTATAGTTTTACAAGATTCAGATATTAAAATTAATCATAGTTTTTTGATTTATTTGAATAAAGATTATATCAGGGCCGGTGAGGTCAATGTTCATGATCTGTTTATTATTGAGGATCTCAGTTCACAAATTTTGGCAAGAGAATTATCAACTCGTAAAAAGATGAGGCAAGCTAGTAAGGAGTTGCTCCAGGGAGATGAACAGATGCTTGAATGCCAATGCTTATATTTGCCTAGAAGTAAACATTGTGCCACTTTTAATTATTCTCACCCAGACGTGCCTCAATACTCGGTACATGATCTTAGTCGGATAGGGTCTAGTAAGACAAAATTAATTGAATTAATTGATTCAGGCATTATTGACATAAATGATATTCCAGCTCATTTTAAGTTGTCTAATATCCAGAGGAATCAAGTTGATGTTTATCAAAGTAAAATGCCAATTATCAATCGTTCAGCGATAAAAAATGACTTAGACTCATTGAAATATCCTTTATATTTTTTTGATTATGAAAGTTACCCAGCAGCTATTCCTTTATTTAAAGGTTTTAGACCCTATCAGCAAATTCCTTTTCAGTTCTCTTTAGATATTTTAGACAAGGTTGATGGAGATTTAAGACATCATGAATATTTACATCTTACCGCTGATGATCCTAGTGTTGATATTACTAAAGCCCTTAAAAAATGGATTTTAAACGATGGGAGCATTATTGTTTGGCATAAAAGTTTCGAACAGAGCAGGAACCTTGAGTTAGCAGAAAGACTTCCCAATGAAGCTAGTTTTCTCAATGGGCTAAATGAAAGAATTTATGATTTAAAAGATATTTTCCAAAAACAGTTTTATGTCGATGAAAGATTTAAAGGTAGTGTGTCAATAAAAAAAGTTATATCTGTTTTAGTGCCTAGCTTAAGTTATCAAGATTTGGAGATTAAAGAAGGTGGAACGGCGATGGAGGAATGGTATGAAAAGATATTTAAGGCGAAATCTGATAAAGATAAAATAGTAGTGGCGACACAACTCTTAAAATATTGTGCTTTAGATACTTACGCAATGTATGCTATTTGGCGGGTCTTGAGAGATTTAGATGGCTAAAAATACAATATTAAAATTAAGCGATTATAAATAGTATCTTGAATGAAAGTTAGTGTTTATTAATGCTAAAAAAGTTCATAATGTGGTATTTGGATGTATAATTAAAGCAGGTTTAGGATCTTAGTCATTGCTATATTAATTAAATAAATTATATGTTAAAAGTTTTTAAAAAATTATTTATTGCAAGCATCTTCATGGTAGTTGTAATTAGTTTTAGTCTCTTTGCCAATAATACCGAAGCCTCTTTGATAGATAGCTTATCAGGGCGTATTCTCCTACAAGTTGAGGATAATGGTGAAGCTTGGTATCTTCATCCAGTTAATAATAAAAGATATTTTTTAGGGCGCCCAGCTGATGCTTTTAGGGTTATGCGTGAACAGGGCATAGGTATTTATAATTATAATTTATCGAAAATCGAGGTATCTCTTGATAATCTCTCTGGGCTTGATAGTGACACTGATGGCTTGCCTGATAGTTTAGAGATTGCCCTTGGCACCTTATTAAATAATAGCGATACTGACGGAGATGGTTTCAGTGACTTCAACGAACTTCTGACTGGCTACAATCCTTTGGGTGTTAATAAGCTGAGTTATGATCAAAATTTTTCTAAAGCTCAGGCAGGAAAAATTTTTTTACAAGTAGAAAAGAATGGGGAGGCTTGGTATGTTAATCCAGTTAATAATAAAAGATATTTTTTAGGGCGTCCAGCTGATGCTTTTTCAATAATGAGACGATTGGGATTAGGCATAACTAATGCAAATTTAGCAAAAATACCTGTTTTTTCTAGTTTGAAACCTTTGGCGGTAGAATGTAGTTCTTGGGCATACTCTGATTGGGGTGATTGTTTAGCAAATGGGCAAAAAACAAGGTCAATAATTTCTTCTTTTCCAGCTGGCTGTATGGGTGGAAAACCTATTTTAAGTGGAGCTTGTGCCTCAGGCTCTAAAGATTTTGTTTGCGGTGATTCAATTTTTTATGAAGGGCAAGAATATCCTAGTACTAAAATAGGTGATCAGTGTTGGTTAGCCCGGAACCTGAATGTGGGCACTATGATTAACAATACAGAACAACAGAGTAATAATAATATTATCGAAAAATATTGTGGTCAAAATGATAAGGCTAATTGTGATATTTTTGGTGGCTTGTACCAGTGGTCAGAGACTGTTCAGTATGATAGTAATGTAACTAATATATCTGGACATTCTTCTTATAAAAAAGTACAGGGTATTTGTCCTTCAGGTTGGCATATTCCAAGTAATAATGAATGGTCATTTTTAGAGCAGCATCTAGCTACCGATACTTGTGGGTCTAATGAGCTCGACTGGCAATGTTATCCAACGGGTAAAAGACTTAAATCTAGTAGAACTGCCTTAGGACCAGATGGAGAAAAGGTAGGTATAGCAACAGATGAACAACCTAAATGGTATTACGATGCGAATAATTATGGTATTGATGACCTGGGCTTCTCGGCTTTTCCTAATGGCATGACCCGTAATGGAAGAACAGAATTTACCCCTGGTCATCATGCTTGGTTTTGGTCTTCAACTTCAAATAGCTCAAAGTATGCTTGGTATTTTATTCTAGAGTCTGATAAATCTACTTCATATCGTGCACGGGGTAATGATTATTACCAGCGAACTAATGGTCTGGCAGTTAGATGTTTAATGGATTAACTAAGAATGTTAGAAAATTTTAATCTTCTAAATATAATTTTATCTTCAGACTGGTATTGGCATTTACTAGCAGATTTTATATTATGGGTAATTTTATATTTAATTGAAAAGAAACTTTTGAAAAGAAAATTTCTTAGCAAGAAGGTTATATTGCAATTATTATTATCGAATTTAATAGATTTTGACCACTTTCTATCTTATCCGGTTTTTTCAACTAATCGTTGTAGTATTAATAATCATATATTTCATTCATATTATATGTTGCCGCTTTATTTTATTGGTTTATTCTCTAGATACAAATATTTCTTTATGGGTGTAGGAGTCCACTTGTTAGTAGATTATCTAGGTTGCATTTTATAGACTTGACATATTATACTTATGGGCATATACTCATAATAGACAAATAATAAAGGCCGAATTGTCTTTTACAAACATTTAAATTATATTATATGCCGAGAATGGATAGAACGGGCCCAATGGGCCAAGGAGAGATGACCGGGCGAGGTCTTGGTCACTGCCAAAAAAATAATAAAATTTTTGCTCGTAGATTCCGCTGTAATAGTCTTTTTGGGAGAGCTTTAAAAAAATCTAAAAATCAATTAGAGGTTTTAGAACTTGAGGAAAAATTATTAGTTGAAGAGCTAGAGTCACTTAGGGAAGAAAAAAAAGCTTTAACTGAACAAAAATAATGCAAGAATATTCGACTCTTTTTTAAGTGGAAGAGTATTATTTTAAGTGAGTGATAGGTTTTATTTTTTAAAAATATGGTTAGGCCAAAACTTTGTCGACAGGTAGAATTTAGTCCTCAAATTAGCTATTTCAAGCCACAAGGGGTTCCTTTTAGAGATCTTAAGGTGCTTGAGTTGGGGTTAGATGAGCTTGAAGCCTATCGTTTACGCTTTTTAGTGAAATTAGATCAACAAAGAGCTGCCCAAAGAATGAATATTTCCACTAGCACTTATCAGAGAATACTAAATTCAGCCCATATAAAAATTGCCGATGGCCTGATTAATGGTAAAGCGATAAGAATACTTAAATAGTAAAATTTTAATAATTAATTAATAAATTTATGGAAAATCAAACAAATGGAGCAGAATCAATAGCAATGCCAAGAATTGGTGATTTTGCGCCATCATTTAAAGCAACAACAACACAAGGGCCAATTAATTACCCTGAAGACTACAAAGGTTCTTGGTCAATCCTTTTTAGCCATCCAGCTGATTTTACCCCAGTGTGTACTTCAGAATTTATGACTTTTGCTAGCCAAGAAGAGAAGTTTAATCAAGCTAATTGTAAGTTAGTTGGACTATCGATTGACGGTCTTTATAGTCATATTGCTTGGTTGCGAACAATAAAAGAAAAAATTGAATTTAAGGGAATGAAGAACGTAGAAGTAAACTTTCCTCTAATTGAAGATATTAGTATGGAGGTGGCTAAAAAATATGGCATGGTTCAGCCTGGAGAGAGTACTACTCAAGCGGTAAGAGCCGTGTTCTTTGTTGACCCTAATAGTAAGATTAGAGCTATTATCTATTACCCTTTGAGCCTTGGTCGCAATTTTAATGAACTATATCGTGCTTTAATTGCCATGCAAACAGCTGATAAGTTTTCAATTGCTACTCCGGCTGATTGGCAGCCAGGAGATGATGTTATTGTCCCCACCGCTGGCTCTTGTGGCGTTGCTAAGGAGCGGATGGTAGAGGAAAATGAACTTCATTGTTATGATTGGTTTTTCTGTACTAAAAAATTGAGCAAAGATGACATTGATACTGCTATTAGTAGTAAATAGTTATTGTTAATTAATGAAAAAATATTTTTTAATTTTTAAATCAATCTTTTCTTAATTATTATCCACAGCTACAAATAAAAAAATGAGTGAAAACTCATTTTTTGTTTATAATTAGTTAATTAAATTGATGTTTGACGCTCTTTTTAGAATTTGCTAATATTCCATATGTAGTATATAAGATGAAAATCTATCTACTATATATAGTATTAAGCTCTTAGTTAAGAAATTTATGTCTAAAAAAGATAAGCGTAGTTATTTTGATATAATAAAAATGGTCTCTGCTTGGATTTTAACTTTTGGTTTACGTCTTTTGCCGTTTCGACCGCCAAATGTGGAGCCAATACTAGCTATACAAATGCCATTTACTAAACGTTTCGGGATTTTAACGGGATTTATTTTTGCCTTTTTAAATATTGTAGCATTTGACCTGGTGACTGCTAAGGTGGGTCTATGGACTTTAATTAGTGCTTTAGTCTATGGCTGTTTAGCTTTTTTTAGCCGTTGGTATTTCAAAAAAAGAGAGAGTTCAGCTTTAAATTATGCGGTACATGCTATTTATGCAACTTTAATTTATGATTTAATTACTGGCGTAATGATGGGGCCTATTTTTTTTCAGCAAAGTTTTATGAGCGCTTTAACTGGGCAATTTATTTTTACCATTTATCATTTGTTAGGTAATATTAGTCTCGCGCTACTGTTTAGCCCAGTTGTTTATCGTTATATAGTGGTCAACCCAAAAGTGAGTTTCAATTATTTAAGACAGAAATTCGCTTTTTAAAATATTTATTAAAAATTTAAAATATTATTTAATTATCTAATTTTATGACTAAAGGTTCAGTTGAGATTAATAAAATTAAAAAAAGGAATGGCGAAATTGTTAAATTTAGGCCTGAGTTAATAGAGATTGCAGTTGATAAGGCTTTTAAAGAGGTTGGAGAAAAATCAAATGGATTTGCTAAAGAAATTAGTAAATATGTTGAATCTGATTTGATAAAAATTAAAAAATTCTCTTCTGAAAAGAACTTTATTCCTCATGTGGAGATGATCCAAGATTTAGTTGAAGAGGGATTAATGAAAAATCATTTCGTTAAAGTAGCTAAGGCTTATATCTTATACCGCCAAAAGAGAACTGATTTACGATCTAAACGTCGTGAAGTGCCTAAGCATGTGCAAGAATTAAGTGATAAGAGTAAAAAATATTTTAAAAATCCTTTATCTGAATTTATTTTCTATCGTAGTTATTCCCGTTGGATAGAATCTGAACAAAGGAGAGAAACTTGGATTGAGACTGTAGATCGATATTTGCAATACATGAAGAAAAACTTAAAAGAAGCTTTAAGTGATTCTGATTATAATGATTTACGCGAATCTATTTTAAAGCAAGAGGTAATGCCGTCAATGAGATTATTCCAGTTTTCTGGAAAGGCGGCTGATAAGACTAATGTTTGTGCTTATAATTGCGCTTATATTGCTCCAGAAAGCTTTCAGGATTTAGCTGAAATTATGTATGTGTCGATGTGTGGCACTGGAGTGGGCTGGTCAGTAGAAAGCCAGAATGTAGAGAAATTTCCTCAAATCATGATGCAAAATAACAAGAATAAAGAAACTTATTTTATTCCTGATGATAAAGAGGGTTGGGCCGATGCTCTAGCACTGGGGATGAAAACTTGGGCTACTGGCGGAGATATTGTTTTTGATTATTCGCAGTTACGACCAGCAGGGGCTAGGTTAAAAGCTATGGGTGGTAAGAGCTCTGGCCCTGATCCTCTAAAACAACTATTAGATTTTACTAGGGTTAAGGTATTGGCTCGTCAAGGTAGGCGCTTACGCACCATTGATTTACATGATATTATTTGCATGATTGGCTATTGCGTTGTTTCTGGTGGGGTCAGGAGGAGCGCGATGATTTCCCTCTCTGACCTGGATGATGATAGTATTAGGGATGCCAAGCAGGGTCAGTTTTATATTACTGAACCACAAAGGAGCTTAGCTAATAATTCGGCTGTATATTTAAAAAAACCTGATAATAAAGAGTTTTTGAATGAATGGTTGGCCCTAATTAATTCTGGCTCAGGAGAGAGAGGTATTTTTAACCGGGGGTCGCTAGTGGAAACAATGCCTCAACGTCGCTTAGATTTATTACGTCAGAAAAAAGGCTACTTTGACGCTTCAGGTGAATTCATTGTTGGCCAAATGGGCACAAATCCTTGTGGGGAGATTATTCTTCAATCTAAACAATTTTGTAATCTAACTGAAGTGGTTGCCAGAGCTGAAGATACTGAGGCCTCTCTATTACGCAAGGTTCGTTTAGCTTCTATCTTAGGAACTTATCAATCAACGCTGACTTATTTTCCTTATCTTTCTAAAACTTGGAAAAATAATTGTGAACAAGAAAGACTTTTAGGGGTTTCTATTACTGGGCAATGGGATTCTAATGCAAGTCGCGAAGCTGATATTTTACAAAAATTAAAAAAAGAAGCTATAAAGGTTAATAAAGATTATGCTAAAAAATTTAATATACCTGTTTCAAGTTCCATCACTTGTGTTAAACCATCAGGCACAGTATCTCAATTAGTTGATTGTGCCTCAGGTATGCATCCGCGTTATTCACCATATTATATAAGACGTGTGCGCATATCTGCTACTGACTCATTGTTCAGGATGTTAAAAGACCAAGGTGTGCCTCATAAGGCTGAGGTAGGCCAACTGTACGATGATGCTACTACCTATGTCTTTGAGTTTCCAGTTAAAGCTCCTAAAGGGGCTCTCTATACTAAGGATATTAGTGCTTTAGATCAGCTAGAACATTGGCGTAAAGTTAAACTAAATTATACTGAGCACAATCCATCAGTAACTATCTCAGTAGCTGACGATGAATGGATTGAGGTAGCTAATTGGGTTTATGAAAATTGGAATATTATTGGAGGATTGTCATTTTTGCCACGAACTAACCATGTTTATGAGCTAGCCCCTTATGAGGAAATTGATGAGACTCATTATAAGCAAATGATGGAAAAATTTAAAGATATGGACTTTGCTCAAATTGTTGGTTATGAGAAACATGATGAGACCGAAGTTAAAAAAGAATTAGCTTGTGCTGGGGGAGCTTGTGAAATTAGTTGAACGATTCTTAAAAAGATAAATTAATATTTTAATATCATGTATTATACAGGTAAAGGAGATCAGGGGACGAGTAAATTGTTTCAAGCTAAAAGTAGATTACTAAAAAGCGACTTGGTATTTGAAGTATTAGGCTCTCTTGATGAATTAAATTCTTGGCTTGGTCTTTGTGCGGCTGAAGCAGAAGAATATATTGAAATAAAAAAAATTATTGAATATATTCAAAATGACTTATTTATCTGTCAAGCTTATTTCGCTCAAGCTAATACATTGATACTGGACAATTTTTTAAGTAGATTAGAAGAGAAAATAGATAGAATAAGTCCTCAGCTTAAAGAGAGAAAAAATTTTGTTTTGAGCGGCGGTAGCCGACTTAGCTCTTTATTGGACGTTGCCCGCACTTTAGCTAGAAAGGCTGAGCGTAGAGCCGTAGATTTAAATGAAAAGCAGAAGGTTAAAGGCTTGGTTTTAGCTTATCTCAACCGTTTATCTAGCTTATTATATGTTTTGGCGCGCTGGTCGAATGATCTACAGGGAAAGGAAGAACAAGTGCCAAAATATTAATTAAGCTTGCAGATTTAGTTTTTAAATTTAACATCCATCCCATTTTCCAGTTGCTTGCTTGTTGCTTGCTTTTATTGGCTTTTAGATATACACTGTAATCACTTATAAATTTATATATAATTATGAAAAATTTCGATCGTGGTAATAAGAGAAATTTTGGTGGTAGCAGTAGCTTTGAAAAAAGAGACTTTGGTGGGTCACGTGGATTTTCCGAGAGGAAGGAAATGTTTCCAGCTGTTTGTAGTGAGTGCGGCAATCGTTGTGAGGTCCCTTTTCGTCCATCGGGTAGTAAGCCGGTATTTTGTAGTGAGTGCTTCCGTGGTCATGATACTCCTGCTCCTCGTGGCGGTCGTAATCATAGTTTCTCAGACCAGCCAAGGAAATTCCAGGATCGATCGGTATCAACTGGTCTAGTCCCAGCGATGAAGGATAATGTTGAAGAAAGATTAACAGCAATACATAATAAATTAGACAAAATTGCTGACATTTTAAATTCACTTCAACATTCTCAAGTGAACCATAGAGTGGAGACTTCTGGACTAATTAAGAAAGAGGAGGCCAAGCCAGTGAGAGCTAAACTAGAGAGAGCTAAAGAGTTGAAACCAGAAAAAAAAGAATTTGCTAAAAAAGAAGTGCTTAAGAAAAAAACTATTAAAAAGAATAGCAATAAAGCAAAAACTAAGTCTCCCGCTAAAAAGATTGCAAAAAAATAAATTACTAGCCCAATACAGATAAAAGACGCTTAGTTTTTAAGCGTTTTTTTTGTTTAATTTAAGAAATATGTTTTGACTTTTTCTACTTATGGTATAATAAAAAATAAATATAAATTTTATGAAATATATAAAAAAACCAGAATTATTAGCTCCAGCTGGTAATTTATTGAAACTTAAGACAGCTTTAGCTCATGGAGCTGACGCTATTTATTGTGGCACTCCAGAATTTTCTCTGCGAACTAGGATTAATGACTTTTCTCTAAAGGAAATAAAAGATGGAGTAGAGTATGCTCATTTATTAGGCAAGAAAGCCTATGTTACCTTGAATATTTTAGCACACGAAGAACATCTGCTAGGTTTAAAAGCACAGGTTCTAGCTTTAAAAAAGATTAAGCCAGATGCCATTTTTATTGCTGATCCTGGGGTTTTAACGGTAATAAAAAAATATTGGCCCGAAGTTAAACTTAGTCTAAGTACCCAGGCAAACTGCACTAATTCAGCATCAGCTCTGTTTTGGGCAAAACAAGGTTTAAATAGGATTATCCTGTCTCGGGAGATGAGTTTAGAGGAGATTAAATTAATTAAGAAAAAAGTAGGTAAATTAGAAATTGAAGTTTTTGTTCATGGCGCTTTGTGTAGTGCCTATTCCGGTCGTTGTTTTCTATCTTCATATTTTACTGATCGTAACGCTAATTTAGGTGATTGTGTCCAGCCTTGTCGCTGGAAATATGAAATTCAGCCAGCAGGACATAAAAAATCTTTAATTATAGAGGAAGACAAGCATGGCACCTATCTCTTAAATTCGCAAGATCTATGTTTAATTGAAAAATTACCAGAGATAATTGCTAGCGGAGTTAACGCCCTGAAGATCGAAGGCAGGGCTAAAAGTGTTTATTATTTAGCGAACGTAGTCGGGGCTTATCGTCAAGGAATAGATTTAGTTTGTAGTGGCATGGACCAAGAAGAATTAAAAAAAGATCTAAAATTTTTAAAAAAAGAATTAGAATCTAAATTACAACATCGTGGATACACCGAAGGCTTTATGTTTTCTAAAAATGAAAGCTTACAGAATTATCAAGGTAATTTTCCTGATTCAAAATGGGAATTCTGTGGCCAGGTAGTAAAATGCGAAAAACAGAAATCTGCTTATGAATTAACGGTTAAAGTTCACAATACTTTATTAGTTGGAGATAAGCTAGAAATAATTGGTCCTCATTATGAAATTGGTAAAATGACCTTAAAATCTATGCGTACTAGCGAACGTAATGAGAGTCTATTCGAGGCTCATGGAGGCGGTGGTAATCAAGAGCTTATTATGAAAACAAAAAAAGCTTGGCCACAATATAGTGTTTTGCGTAGAAAATTATAATAATTTGCGTATGTCTATAAAAAATCATAAAACCATGATCATGAGAATTTTCATGATTTTATCTATATTATTTATTTTTTTTCTTTCCTTTCGAATTGTTAATGAAACAAGGCATCAATATGAGATAGCTAATGACTCTTTATTAGGTCAAGAGTTAGTAATACAAGTAGATAATCTGTTAGTAGAGGCAGATCCTAAGAAAGAATTAAAACTAATTTTTGGGGGCGATATTATGTTATCTCGAACAGTTAATGCAAAAATGGAGGCTTACAATGATTATGCTTGGCCAGCTCGTTTAATCTCGTCAAGTACTGCAGAGGCTGATTTTAGTATTTTTAATCTAGAGTCACCTTTTTTAAGAGATTCTAATTATAATGTTCCAACTGGGTCTTTTGCTTTTAAGGCTAATCCGCTGTCAGTTCAGACTCTTAATCTCTTGGGTGCTGATGTGGTGTCTTTGGCTAATAATCATATGTTGAATGCTGGCACGACAGGAATTAGTGATACCTTGGATGTTCTTAGTGAAAATAATATTTTAAGTGTGGGGGCTGGATTAAATGAAGAGCAGGCAAGAAAACCAGCCATAATTGAGAAAAATGGCTGGAAGTTAGCTTTCTTATCTTATGCCTATCCTAATGATCATAGCGTTGCCACTAAAACGCAGGCTGGAATTGCTACAATGGACATAGAGAACTTAAGGGAGGATATTGAGGCTCTGAAAGGGAAAGTAGATTTGATTATTATTTTAATGCACGCTGGTATTGAATATGTTTCTGTTCCTCAAAAAAATCAAGTTAATTTCGCTCATCAGGCGATTGATTTTGGTGCAGATTTAGTGGTTGGCCATCATCCTCATTGGCCACAAACTTGGGAAATCTATAATGATAAAGCAATTTTTTATTCTTTAGGTAATTTTATTTTTGATCAAATGTGGTCTCAGGGAACTAGTCAAGGAATATTAGCAGAGATAATTTTTCAATCTAATTTATCAGCTAAAGCTAAATTGATTCCAATTGTTATTAAAGATTATGGACAGGTTAGATTATGGCCAGAGGGCCAAGACCAAGCTGATTTTTGGTCTGTTTATGGTTTAAAAAAAAGTGATGGAATTAATTGGGGTAATGCCGAGAATTATGTAGATTAATAGCATTCATAGTTTGCAGGGATAAGGATTCTAAAAGTAGTTCCTTGACTTATTACACTAGAAACAAATATTTTCCCTTGAAAATCTTTTTCAATGATGTCTTTGACAACACTTAATCCAATTCCTGTGTTGTGTTTACTAAATTTTTTTGTACTAAAAAAAGTATTGAAAATATTATTAATATTTTCATTACTAATACCAACTCCTTGGTCTGATATCTCTAAGTAGATTTCCTCTGATTCTTTTTGCCTTCCAATATTAATATTAATTAGTTTTTCTCTATTAATATTTTTTGAAGCTTCAATGGCATTGGCAATAAGGTTCATTAAGACTTGTCCAAACCTGGTAGGTCCACCTTTAATACAGATATCCTCATTAGCTGTTATTTTGATAGTTACTTTTTCCTCTCTTGCTTTAGCTTCCATTATTTTTGTTATTTGCAACACTTCTTCATAAATAGAAAAAGATTGTTGTTGGCTTTGCTCCCTTAAACAATTATTAGTCGACTCAATTAACGATTGAATCCGATGACTAGCTTTTAAAGCTTGTTGAATTAAATCCTTAGTCTCCGGGGGAGATGGAATAAATGTATTTTTCATTTGTTCTAGATTGAGATTAACAACTGTTAGAGGATTAATAATATCATGGAAAATACCACTAGATAGATGACCAATACTAGCCAATATCTGTAATTGTTTAATCTTTTCTTTTTTGTCCTTTAATGCTTCATTAGCCTTTTTTTCTATTTTGAGCTCAAAATCTTTTTTCTCTTGCGCTAATTCTCTTTGATTATTTTTCAATTGATTATGACTTATGAGTATCTCAGTATTTTTTTGCCAAGTAAGGAAGATAATAAGAGCACTAACTGCGGTATAGAAGATTATTTCTAATATATCTTGATTGTTAGCTGCTTGGTTATTATAACTTTTGATTATTTCATATTTTTGTAGGAACGAAATATACACAATCGCAATAGTGAAAAATATACCGATAAATAGGGTGTTTTTTTCTTTTAATAAGATGCTACTTAGCGCACAGATTAATAAAACTATTAATAGCGCTGAGGGAAAACTCGCTATGCCAATATAGACACAGAAAATAGCGCTTATAGAATAGGCTGAAATTAAGAGCCAATTATCTAGATTAGTTTTATGAACTTTAGTTAATAAATAGATGATTAATAGAAGAACGAAACTTAGGGAAATATCTTGCATCAGGGCATAATTATTTATAGGATCTTGCAGAAAGAGTTTAGTGTTAATCAGGGAAACGATAGATATGGCGACAATAGATAAGAGCGGAATTAATTGAGTTTTTTTACTTTGTTTAAAATATTTTTTATCAAGCACGGTATTATCTATATTTATTAGTTCCATATTAGTAAAAAACAAAAAATCTTTTCAGACTAAATCCAAAAAGATTTTCAATGTTTATTTAAGTTGGGATAAAATTAAAAATATTAGCCTCTTTTTAATCTCCTCTTTAAGTTTATTTTTATTCCAGCTTATCATATTTTGCAAGGTTATAATTAAGGTTGAGTATCTAATTTATAGCCGCGTCCAGCGATATTATGAATCAGTTTTTTTCCATGGCAATCAATTTTTTGCCTGAGACGCATAATATGGGTTTCAAGGGTATTAGAAAATAAATCAGCGTCGCCGTTCCAGACATGTTCTAGAATAGTATCGCGAGCAATAATTTTGCCTGCATTTATGATTAAATATTCTAATAAGGCAAACTCTTTATTAGTTAATTTAATATTTTTGTTAGCCCTACTTACTTTAAATTTACTAACGTCTAGTGTAAGGTCGTGGAATTTAAAGGGATCTGTTTTAAGATAAATGGGCCTTCTAATTAAAGCGCGAACGCGGGCCATAAATTCATCTGGTGAAAAAGGCTTATTTAAGTAATCATCAGCGCCAGCATCTAAAACATCTATTTTATCGACCAGCCCTTGTCTAACGCTAATCATAATAATTGGCATATTACGACCATCTTGACGAATTTCTTTAATAAGATTGAGGCCATCCAGGCTAGGTAGGCTATAATCGGTAACAATTAAGTCATAGGCATTTGTTTTAGCTAAAAAAGAACCTTGTTCACCATCGTGACTTAGATCACAGGCAAAACCAGATTTTTTAAGAAGTGATTCCAGGACTTTAGCTAAGTCTAGATCATCTTCAATAATTAAAACTCTCATAGGCATTATTTTAGTTTATATATAAAATATGATTTATTTCATTGCTATTTAATTTTAGCATATTAGTGATAACATTTTGATAACATTTTATATTTTTTTGTAGATAATCTTGGATCCAATGGATAGGCACAATACTCCTAATATATTTAGTGTGATAGAAGTATAGGCGATATCAATATTTAACAATCAAAGAAAGAGAGAGATAGTCCAGTTAATATGTTAGAAAAAATAAATTAGGATTATCGCGAAGAAGTTAGCTTGTAGCCTTTTTTATCCCTAAGGGAGTAAGAAGAAACAAGTTACCAACAAGGTGCGTCTATATATCAATATGGTCTTTCAGGACAAAAAGCCTTTATTGACTGCTGCTTTTAGCAAGGAGGATATTGAAGCAAACTATAAGAGTGAATGTTCATTTCTAGGCTTATGCAAAAATAGCTTATTATTTTATTAACGAGTGTTAGCTACTAAAACCCAAGCTTAATTAGAGGAAGTAATAGATCACTTTAATTAAGGGCTATCAATCACGAAACTTTCTTTTTTTATTTCTGCTTGTCTTTTGATGAGTATCAAGTTAGAATTAAGATAGATATTATGAAAAAGAATCATAAAAAAACTTTTTTTTTGGGTGATATAAAAGATAATAAAGATAAATTTCAAGACCTGTTTAGCGTCCAGGAAGGTTCTTTTCGTTTTGGGCAGTTGAAAGACTCTTCATATCTTCGTGGTTGGACTGAAGATTCTTTTCTGTCTGGCAATCAAGATAAAGAGGCAGTAGGAAGAACTTTTAATAATAAGAAACTGGTATTTTTTAAGATTATTATTTTTATTTTTATGTTATTGCTAATTAGTAGAATTGCTTGGCTTCAAGTAGTAAAAGGGGAGCACTATTCTTTACTTTCAGAAAGAAATAGAATAAGGACTGAAAATCTGGAATCTAAAAGAGGGATCATTTATGATCGCTCTGGTGAGGCTTTGGTCCGTAATTATGTTAATTTTGTACTCTTATTTAGGCCAATAGATTTGCCTAAGGATGAGATGGATAGAGATGTGATGCTTAGACGATTGAGTAGTATTATTGATGGCTTAGCTACAGAACAAATAGCTACTGGCTCTGACTCTATAAAATTAGTAGCCGATGGACCATCTTATAACATAATGAAAGCAGCTTTAGCTAAAGTTAAACCTTATACTTTAGAAGCATATCAAAGTATCTTTGTTTTAGATAATTTAGATTATAAGGCAGCTTTGCAAATAATTTTAGAGCAAGATTCATTTCCTGGTATATTGTTAGAAGATAAAATTTTAAGAGAATATCCATTTAGCCTGTTAGAGCAGGAAGGGGTTAACTTAAGTAGCTTATCTCATATTTTGGGATATACTGGTAAAATCAGTGAGGCTGATTTAAAAAATTTTAGTGGTAAATATTCTTTAAGTGATTATGTAGGTAAAACAGGAATAGAATATACTTGGGAGAAAGAATTGAAGGGGATTAATGGTTATTTTAAGTATGAAGTAGATGCTTTAGGCAGAAAAAAGAAAGTTATTAGCGAAACTCCAGCTCAGGCTGGCTACAACTTAAGCTTATCTCTAGATTTAAAATTGCAAGCGGAAGCAGAAAGAATTACTAAAGAGTGGTTAGCAAAGACTAAAACCAAAAGAGCTTCTGTTATTATCATGGACCCGAATAATGGACAAATTTTAGCTTTAGTTAGCTTACCTGCTTATGATAATAATCTATTTGCTAGAGGTATTAAACAAATCGAGTATGACGCTTTTATAAACGATGAGAATAGGCCACTCTTTAATCGAGCCATTTCCGGAGAACTTCCTTCAGGCTCAGTTATTAAGCCAATTATTGCCGCTGCCGCCTTAGAAGAGAATATTATTACAGAGAATACTAGTTTTCTAAGTAATGGCGGCTTACGTATTGGTCAGTGGTTCTTTCCAGATTGGCGGGTTGGTGGACATGGCTCGACTAATGTTCGCAAAGCAATTGCCGACTCAGTCAATACTTTTTTTTACTATATTGGTGGGGGGTATCAAGATTTCCAAGGTCTTGGAGTTGATCTTCTAACTGAGTATATGCGCCTATTTGGCATGGGTGAGAAAGCTGGGATAGACTTAAATGGTGAATCAAAAGGTTTAGTTCCAACTAGAGAATGGAAGAAAAATACTAAAAATGAAGCCTGGTATATTGGTGACACCTACCATATCTCCATTGGCCAAGGAGATGTTCTGGTCTCGCCCTTACAGGTAGCCAATTTTACTAGCACTATAGTAAATGGTGGACGTCTATATAAACCTACTTTAGTAAGGGCGTTGTTGGATGAGAATAATAATGTGGTGAAAGAAATAGAACCTGTAATTATCAGGCAAGACTTTATTAGCCCTAATAATTTACGGATAGTTCGTGAAGGAATGCGCCAAGCAGTTCTTTCTGGAAGCGCTCGTAGTCTCAGTACCCTGCCAGTAACTTCTGGTGGTAAAACTGGCACGGCTCAGTGGTCTAGTACTAAAGCTAATCATGCTTGGTTTATTGCTTTTGCGCCTTATGAAGATCCTTTGATTAGTATTACTGTTGTGGTTGAAGAAGGAAAGGAAGGTAGCGAAGTAGCTGCACCAATCGCAAAAGAAATTATGCAATGGTATTTTAGTTCTGAAAAAATTGATTAAATTAGGCTAAAATTAAATAATAAATAGTAATTGTTAGCACTCTCTTGACTTGAGTGCTAATATTGTTTATAATAGTTTTAGTTTAAAAAATATGAAAATAGGTTTTTACTTATGCAGCTAAGTGAAAGGCAAAAATTAATATTACATATTTTAATTAAGGACTATGTGAAAAATGCTCAAGCAGTTTCCTCGGGTCTTTTAGTTAAAAAATATAAGCTAGATATTTCTCCAGCTACGGTGCGTAATGAATTAATGGTTTTAGAAGAGTTAGGTTATATTTATCAACCTCATACTTCGGCGGGCAGGGTCCCCACAGCATTAGCCTATGCTTTGGATTTAAAAACTAGTTTTGATAGAGTAAAAGATTTAAAGCAAGCTGATTTGCTTGTATTAAATAGAGCCTGGGAAAAATCAAAGGATGACTATAAACCAATGGCGCGTAGCCTAGCTGATCTTTCTTCTAATGCTGTGTTTTGGGCTTTTCATAAAAACGATCTGTACCATACAGGGCTCTCAAACCTTTTCTCACAAGTTGAATTCAAACACAGTGATGTAGTCTGCGATGCTTCTCAAGTGATAGACCGAATGGAAGATATTATTGACAGTTTTTTTGATGGTTTAGAAAATGGATTAAAAGTTTTTCTAGGCAATGATAACCCTTTTGGTGCTTTTTTAGGTACAATTATATTAAAATATCATCTAAATAACATTTCTGGATTAGTAGGTATTTTAGGTCCAATACGGATGGATTATCATCGAAATTTGAGCTTATTAGAATACTTAAATGATAAATTTAAATAATTATTATATGAAAGATGTGAAAAAAGGGATATATCAACATTATAAAGGGGCTGAGTATGAGTTTTTACAAATTGCTGAAAGTGAAAATGATAAGGAGGCACTCGTTATCTATCGTGCCCTTAAAGATAATAGACTTTGGGCTAGACCTTTAAGTCAGTGGGTTGAAGAGCTGGAGTATAAAGGAAAAAAAGTGAATCGTTTTAAGTTTATTAAAGAATCAGAAGAAGAAGGCTATGAGGCTAGATATAAAAGAGCTTTAGCTGATTATCAAAATTTATTAAAAAATTCAGTTAAAGAGAAGCAAGAGTTTATAAAGTTTGCCTTAAACGATTTCCTTCAAGAAATATTGCCAGTTTATGATCATTTAAAGATGTCATTACACTCATTGCCAGAGATAGAAAAGGAAAATGCTTGGGTCAAGGGAGTTGAATATGTTTTAAAACAATTTAAAACAGTTCTGAATGATAAAGGGGTGAAAGAAATAATTACTGTTGGTGAAAAATTTGATCATAATTTAATGGATGCAATTGAAGGAGAGGGAGAAACTGTTGTGACTGAAATTATGCCTGGTTACACTTTAAATGGCAGAGTGATTAGAGCTGCTAAAGTGAAAGTTTCTTCAGGAGAAGATAAAAATAATAAGAATAATTAAAAATAAAATAATTAATCATTGTCTTTCTTCTATCTACTCGCTCAATAGAGTTTTAGAGGGGAGCTAAATAATTCTATGTCTTTAATTAAATGGAGTCCATTTATGAATGATGGTTTTTCTTTCGACGACATGGATAAAATGTTCGGCGAAATGTTACCAGCGGTTAGAGCTCAGCAAGCTGGCTTTACCCCAGCACTTGATATGTATGAAGATCAAGAAAATATAATAGTAGAAACGCAGTTGGCAGGCATTGATCCAGAAAAAGTAAATATTTCGATTGAGAATGATGTTTTGTGTATTAGAGGTGAAAGTGAGAAAAAAAGCGAGATAGAGGAAAAGAATTATTATCGTAAAGAAATCCGCCGAGGATCATTTTATCGTTCTGTCCCTTTACCAACTAAGGTTGATGGAGATAGAGCTACAGCAATGACCGAAGAAGGAGTATTAAAAATTGTTATTCCAAAGGCTGATGAAATTCAGCCAAAAACTATTAAAATACAAACTAATAAAAAAAATAAATAAATTTTAAAAATATGGGAAAAATTTTAGGAATCGATCTTGGCACTACCAATTCAGCGATGTCTATTATGGAGGGTGGTATGCCCAAGATCTTAGAAAATATAGAAGGGAACAGAACCACGCCTTCAGTAGTTGCCATCTCTAAGAGTGGGGAGAGGTTAGTAGGGGCTGCCGCCAAGAGGCAGGCAGTTATTAACCCTGAGAACACTATTTATGCTGTGAAACGGTTGATTGGAAGACATTTTGATGATGAAGATGTACAGAGTGATTTAAGTTTAATGTCGTATAAGATTGTTCAATCTGGTGAAGGGGTAAAGGTAAAAATGAGTGACAAAGAGTATTCACCTCAAGAAATATCAGCTATGATTTTGGCTAAGATGAAAGCTGATGCTGAGGCGAAAATTGGTGAGAAGATTAGCGAAGCTATTATTACTGTGCCAGCATACTTTGACGACTCTCAACGTCAAGCGACTAAAGATGCTGGGCAAATTGCTGGCTTGGAAGTTAAGCGTATTATTAATGAACCAACCGCGGCTGCATTAGCTTATGGTTTTGATAAAAAACAAGGCCAAAAGATTATTGTCTATGATTTAGGGGGTGGAACCTTTGATGTTTCTGTTTTAGATATATCGTCTGATACCGTTGAGGTAAAAGCTACCAACGGTGATACTCATTTAGGCGGTGAAGATTTTGATCGCCGAATAATTGATTGGATTGTAGAAGAATTTAAGAAGGAGCAGGGGATTGATCTCTCTAAAGACACTTTAGCTCTACAAAGGATTAAAGAAGCCGCTGAAAAAGTAAAGATTGAGTTGTCAACAGCGATGGACAGTGAAATTAATCAGCCATTCATTTCTACTGATGCTAATGGACCTAAGCATTTAGTTATGAAGATGACCAGGTCTAAGCTAGAGTCATTAGTTGAAGATTTAGTTGATAAAACAATTGAGCCATGTAAGAAAGCTTTAAGCGATTCAGGTTTCAATTTAAATGAAATTAATGAAATTCTGATGGTGGGCGGTATGACTAGAATGCCTTTAGTACAGAAAAAAATGAAGGAATTTTTTGGCAAAGAACCTAATCTGACAGTTAACCCCGACGAAGTGGTAGCAATGGGAGCTGCGGTTCAAGCAGGCGTTCTTCAAGGTGATGTTAAGGATGTACTACTATTAGATGTGACTCCTTTGACTCTTGGCTTAGAAACTCTTGGTGGCGTAGCCACACCACTTATTGAGAGAAATACTACTATTCCTACTTCTAAATCACAGATATTTTCAACTGCCGCCGATGGTCAGACTGGTGTTGAGATTCATGTTTTTCAAGGAGAGCGACCAATGGCTAGCGATAATAAATCATTAGGTAAATTTATGCTCGATGGCATCCCTTCAGCTCCTCGCGGAGTTCCTCAAGTAGAAGTTGTTTTTGACTTAGATGCTAACGGTATTCTTAATGTTAGTGCAACTGATAAGGCTACTAATAAGCAACAAAAGATTACTATTACTGCTTCCTCTGGTTTGTCTAAAGAAGAAATCGAGAAGATGAAAAAAGAAGCTGAAATTCATGCTGACGAGGATAATAAAAAGAAAGAAGAGGTAGAGATAGTGAATCAGTCTGAGGCAGTCATCTTTACTTCTGAGAAAATGTTAAAAGAATCGGCTGACAAAATGAAGCCAGAAGATAAAACTGAATTAGAAAATAAGATAACTGAGCTTAAGAAATCAAAAGAGGAAAATAATATAGAGCAGATGAAGAAAGACATGGAAGCAGTTAATACTGTAGCTCAGAAAATAGGAGCAGCTATGTATCAAGATCAAGCAGCTCAAGCTACGCCAGAAGCTAATAAGAATGAAGAGGGGAAAACCAGTAAAGAGGATTCTGTTGCAGAAGAAGAAAAAGGTGATGATAATGTGGTTGAAGGTGAGGTTGAGGAGAATAAATAAAAAATTTGCGCTTAAAGACCCTTGTTGGCTTAACAAGGGTCTTTAGCTGGAAAAGAAATCAGAATATTTATGTCAAAAGACTATTACAATATATTGGGTGTTCCAAAATCTGCTAGTCAAGATGAAATTAAGACAGCATTTCGTAAAAAAGCTCATGAACACCATCCTGATAAGGGTGGTGAAGAGCTTAAATTTAAAGAAGTTAATGAGGCTTATCAAGTCTTAGGTAACCCAACTAAGAAACAACAGTATGATCAATTTGGCTCATCTTTTCAAAATGGACAAGCAGGTGGTGGTGGGTTTAGCGGATCTCAATATGGTGGTTTTGGAGGGGTGAATATTAATATGGATGATCTAGGCGATATTTTTGGTGGTTTTGGTGATATCTTTGGTTTTGGTGGTGGTTCAAGTAGACAAACAACTAGAAGTCGTGGTCGAGATTTAGAAATGAGCCTTAAGATTGATTTTCTAGAGTCTATCTTAGGCACAGAAAAAGAAATTAAATATCCTCATTTAAAAAAGTGCAAGACTTGTCAGGGTAGTGGCTATGACCCAGGCGCTAAAATTGAAACCTGCTCCACTTGTAATGGTGGGGGTCGAATCAACAAACTACAGCGCACCATCTTAGGTTCTATTCAAACACAAGTAGTTTGTCCTGATTGTAATGGTGAAGGTAAGAAGGCTAGCAAGGATTGTCATACTTGTCGTGGCGAGGGCAGGACTAGGCAGGAGGATAAGATTAAAATTAAGATTCCAGCGGGTATTAAAGATGGCGAGAGTATTCGTTTATCTACTTATGGTGACGCTGGCGAGAGAGGAGGTCAAGCTGGAGATTTATTTTTACGTATTTTAGTTAATCCACATGCTGAATTAAAAAGAGAGGGTGACGATATCTACTCCGAAGCTGAAATTTCTGTTTCTGAAGCTATTTTGGGTACTAGCATAAATATCCTAACTTCTTATGGTAAAATTAAATTAAAGATACCGGCAGGGACCCAAAGCCATACTAGTTTTCGTCTAAAATCAAAGGGCGCACCACGACTCCAAGGACGCGGTCAGGGAGATCATTTCGTTAAGGTTAAAGTAAAAATACCTACTAATATCAGTAAAAAACAAAGAGAAGTTTTAGAAAAACTGGATATTTAAAAAGAGATATTTAAAGAGATGTTCAAGCTACGGAACATAATTGACAGTTGATTAATTGTAATTTAGCTTCACT